>NZ_JBFDAH010000020.1:0-90027 GCF_040719265.1 Aliikangiella maris
TCAGATGTGTTTTTTGCTTGGCTGACTCAAGATCTTCTACCTAAAGTCCCCCAGAAATCAGTTATTGTGATGGATAATGCCACTTTCCATAAAAGAATGACATGCTTAAAGAAAAGATGATTTATCTAAACTGACGGCTATTGGTTCTCCTGTCACACTATCTCATTATTTAGAAAAATTGGACAATTAATTTATTGAGGGAATAAATTTAAGCCGGCAGATTTTTAGCTAGAATTAAAAAAACTATTCACCAATAGCTTATCAGTCTTGACTGAGAATTAACTGTTCTTAAAATTCTTTTTTACAATTACACTCCATAAAATATTCCTTAAAAACAACCATTACATCTTACTTTATAAAATATTGAGTGAATTGATGGCTTAATCGCTACCAAATATCTTTATTTTTTCGAATTTAAATCAAGGGTGTCCTCGTTTGT
Source organism: Aliikangiella maris (assembly GCF_040719265.1). Classification (NCBI taxonomy): domain Bacteria; kingdom Pseudomonadati; phylum Pseudomonadota; class Gammaproteobacteria; order Oceanospirillales; family Pleioneaceae; genus Aliikangiella; species Aliikangiella maris. Next base: position 440 of record NZ_JBFDAH010000020.1, read on the forward strand.
GTTTTGGCAGTTAGTCATATTTATCGTCTGGTTTAACTCTCTTTTTTAGCAACTCCAATTTGAGTACGACAAATTCAACAATAGTATCTGTAATTTGATTATCTTTAATTTCAATAAGTTCTCCTAATTTAGCCTGCTTGATTATTTTCGCAAATAAATAACATGAAAACACTCTTTCGTCATCTAAATATTTATCAAGTAAACATTCTCCCTTTGTAGGCTCTGATAAAATATCTAACCCTTTTTTATGTTGTTCAAGCTGTTCTTGTAAAAATTTTTGCGCGGCTTTTATTTTATTTATTGATAAGGCTGATATGAACTCAACTGCTTTCTTTCTGACTCTTGTAGACTCATCATTTGCCGTTTTGAGACCCATTACAATATATTGAATAGGTAAATCTACTAGATGAGAGAGTAACCCATCTAAGACATACCATCGAGCTGACTCATCCTCAGAATCAAGATATGGAACTACATCATCAATTAATATCTCTCCTTTACGGCCTAGTTCAGAAAAAACATGGAGCGCATTCGTCACTGTATTGCTATTTTCAGATTTTAATAAAGGTATTAATAAATCTACACCATACATCTCCAAAACCTTAAGAGCATCCTCAAAAATATGTCGCCCTGAAGGAATTGATTGATTGTCTCCTGCCTCTATAGCTTCTAGCGGATTATAACCAAAACTCTTTAAAATAGGCTTTAAATTTTTTTGATATTCAATCATATTGTCATTACCAACTCATTTTCTACTTTTCTTCAGGTAGTCGCTCAATTAATTTATCATATAGTTCCGCTTCACGATTAATTCTTTCTTCATGACCCTGGTACCTTTTATATTCTTCTTTTTCTTGTTCGGTGGAGAGCTTCTTTTTTAGGAGTAAGCGAAAAAGGGGTTTTCTTGGATAAAGTAATTCGCCTACCAGGAAAACCTGCTGGTTTTATTCATTTAGGAAATAATAGGTATATTGTATCAGGATTTAGTCAGCCAAATAAAAATTGGGCATTTGTGTTGGAAGATAAAGAGAACATACAGAATTTAGAATGTGGTCAAAAAAAAGAATGAGAAAAGTCAAGACAGTCGAGTTAAAAGCCCGACTGCTGTATCAGTTAAAAGTAAATGATGTCCAATAATAGTTGTAGAGCACCACTTCGGATATTTTATCCGATTAAATAAGGTGTCCGTCAAATCAGGGCAAGATCACAGTTTAAAAGATAATTTCAAGCTAATTCAACTGAATAATACATCATCTACAATTTATTCTATCTGACTATTTTCCGATAATTTTGACCTAGAGTTAACAACATTGAAATCATTATAGAATGACATAGATAAATTAAATTAGAAAAATATCTCAAAAAATTAATTAAAAGACAAAATACGTTGCTAAATTGAATATTGATGTTTAATAAAAATTAACCTATTAACTCAATAAATTATCTCAAATAGCAGAAATGCTCGATAATCGATGAGTTAAATAAAAGGAGCCAATATTATGTCAGATATCACTTCACCAATGTCAATTATTCTCACTAACAATAATGGCGTTAATTTATCTTTAATTAGCTGTGAAATAACTGCTTCTAGTGCAGAAAAAGAATTAAAGCTTGCTCCAACAATTGATGGTTATTCAACTGATGGAGGGTATGGTACACCTGCTTCTCGAACGCCTTATCAAGTAAAATGGACCTATTCACCAGATGGCGGGAGCACGTTATTAACATTTGATTGCCGCTTAAGCGGAGAATCTGGAATTACTATTATTCCAAGTAAAAGTGGACCATTAGCCGAACAGTGGATCATCGGAGAAAGCCCGATATTAGATCGGGGTATTTGGATTGTACGCTTTTCATATTCTGCAGCATCTTAATTTTAAGTGCTTGATCAGTTTAGTTGCCTCGATAGATAGAATTCTATTGAGGCATTTATTATGCTTTAAAAAAACTCGCAATTTTGAATGACAATAGTTGCCTATTCTCCGCATAGTTTTGCACTTTAGTCGCATAAATGAAAGTTAAATAAACTGACTGTTTCATAACCTAATCTCGATAACGTATATCATTTCTATTACTAATCTATCTTCACCACATAAAAAGAGTCAAACGTTAAGGATAATGCAATTGCGTTAGTGGCTAGTATTTAAATATTTCTTGCTCGAATGACAAATAGTATCTGTATTGATCTTCTTAATCATTACGAATCTAACGAAATGTTGAATCTTCGATTAGATGAAAATTATGGTGTTTAGGCGAAAGTAAAGCTTGTTTGTTGGCAAAGGTTTTCTATTTTATTGTCTAAAATGAGTAGAAGTTTAGGATGCCTTTGAATAAAAGTTTGTATTTGTGAACTGCTTCTTTTGATTGCTTGTTTCTGAATATTATAAATAATATTTATATTTTTTTTGCTTTTTATTTTTATTTTCTTTTATTTGATATTATGATTTTTTCTTTATTAGTTTGGTTTCTAAATTGATAGACGGAATGCCTTTAAGCTGTGTTATAAAATGCTTTTTTCTTTTGGTTTCGTGCTTGTAAGAATGTTAGTGGTTGTGGCATTATTTTCGAGATAAAGTTTGGTTTTAATAAAGATATAGAAAACAAAAGAGAATGTGTCGTGAAAATAAATCTACATTATTTTTTCTACCCTTTAGTTTTTACTGGTGGGATTTTGGGTGGATTGCTATCTGAGCGAGAAAGTGTAGTTAATAAAAATAATACCTTTCAAGATGAGCACTTAAAATTGGAGAGTGGGACTGATATTATTGTTTCTAATAACGTTGTCGGTAAGGTTGGTGTTAGTGATGCTCAAAATTATTTGTTGCATAATGATGAAAAAAGTGTAGACCAAAAAGCTAAAAGCAAAACAGTATCTTCAACTCCTGGTGATAATATAACATTAGAAAAAGAAGATTTACTTTCATTTGAGAGAAAATATCTAACAGTTAATAGTGAAATTAATGGACTAACCGTTTCTGCTGATTTACAAAATAAAAACTTTAGTCAGCTTATGCTTAAGCTGGCAGAAGAGAACTATGGTAGTTATCTGAGTTATGAAAATAAAAATAATTATCGACACTGGTTTGTTAATCAGCATTTAGTTGGGACAGGCGATGTTTCTTTAAATGGGTTGGAGTGTGGTGAGAAATTTTGTATGGCTGAAGTTAATTATGAAAATGAAGAAGTCTACAAGGAATACCTGGCAAATATAACTTCTTCTGAAGAATACAAAATGTATACACTTTTAACTCAGCCTATTGAAGAGAATGGTATAAAAAACATGAGGTTTTTTTATACTATAGATCCAGAATTGCAATCGATAAGTTTCACGCAATAATAAAAAATATAGAAACTGTAAAGACTCTATTAATATTTGATTTTCGAGGGGATATGGAAAATATCATTATTGCCGGAGGTGGTATAGCCGGTTTGGTTAGTGCTATTTGTCTTTCAAAACTGAACTGTCATATTTTAGTTATCGAGCGTGATCAAGAAAAAGATGAGCGTCTAAATAATGTAAATATTTTTGAAAGTTGGAAAAGAAAAGGTGTGCCACAGTTTAAGCATAATCATACATATTTATTATCGATGTACAAATTTTTCTCAAATGAACATCCTGAATTAGTGTCTGAGTTTAAAAAACACGGGGTTAATTTATATCATATTAATGAAATGTTACCTGCTGAGCTGAGAAGCAAACTAATCAGAAAGACTGATACTGATCTCGATATGAAGAAAATTAATTGCCGTAGACCTACGTTGGAATCCCTACTATATGATTACGCTAAATCAATTAGCAGTATTAATATACTTCATAATGTAAAAGTTATTAATGTGCTGGGAGAGTGCAATGGATCTTCTATTGATGTTAGAGGTGTAGTGACAATAGTAGATGGTGAAAAAAAAGAATTTTTAGGTTCGGTTATAGATGCAATGGGACAGTCTAGTAAATTTGTCTCTTGGCTTGAAAAAATGACAGATAAGCCCTTTCTAAAAGATGAACAACTATGTAATACAATCTACATTAGTCGACATTATAGATTGAGAAATGGTCAATCTGAATTATTGTTTAAAGGTAATAGAAATTATAGCTATGGTACTGATTTAGGCTATATAAGGTTTAACTTGTTCCCAAATGAAAAAGGATATTTCTCTATTTGTATATTAATTCATGAACGTGAAAAAGAGCTGTTTGATGCTTTGAAAATGCCTGAATTATTCCATAAGGCGTGTTTGTCGATTCCTGAAATAGCACCTTGGCTTGAAAGTGATAAAAGTGTTCCTGTGTCAGAACCGCTTTATTTTCGAGGAATGAAAAACCGCTGGAATATTTTTGTTGAGAACGGTAGTTTGAGAGTAAAGAACTTCTATGCTGTTGGTGATTCTCATGTGATGACAAACCCGTGGGCAGGAAAAGGTTGTGCTTATGCAATGCACCAGGCTCAACTCTTAAGGCAATCATTTGAAAAATATACTGACTTAAAAATGCGGGCTAACTTTTTTTATCAAACGACTTTAAATCACTTAGGTAATATATTTGTAATGCTTAAAAAAGAAAGTGATTATTTCAATGAGCTCGCAGAATCTGATTATGTTAATTTTGAAAATAACGTAAACCTGCAAGTATTAAACAAGAAAGAGCAAGGCTTAAAGTATTGGTTCTTAAGCTCGTATTGGTTAGCTTATAAAGTAGCGGTAATGAGTAACCCTTTTTTAATGAGACGAATTATTGAAGAAAACCATTTGATAAAGGGATATAACACTCATTTAAGAGAGATTGGCACCGTCATAAAAGTACTGATGTATATGTTTAAAGGCAAAAGAAATAACTTGCAGAAGGTAAAAAAGAAACTGAATGGACCTAATAAAAGTGAACTTTCTCGATTGCTGGATATAAAGCAGAATTAGATTTGATATCTAAACAAATTGTTGGTTTGGTAACTAAATATCATGCCGATAATAACCAAAAATATTTAATTAAAGTAAGGAATTAACAATGTTTAAACTTAATAAAAAGCGTTTCTCTATCATGGCTATGATAGGTGCTATTTCGGGTGCAGCTGTTGCGGACGATGTCATTATAAATGGGACTACATACAGTTGTACCAATACCTGTAATGTAACTTTTAATAATGGTTCGGCGGTGATCACTGATAGTGGCGGAGGTTCGATTACTTATCAGCAAGGAAATATAACATCAACAATCAGTGAGTCGATTACTCTTTATTTTTCATCAATGATGATGATGATGGGGATGGGCTAGCGCTTAAAGATAATTCTTAGTTAAAAAACGCACCAGCTTGGTGTGTTTTTTAATTTACAAAAAATGCTTGTGAGTGTTGGCCAAAAAAATATCTAGTCTACTCAACAACCTGCAAGCTGGTCTAACGCTAATGTATATACCATGATCAATGAAGGTGCTTGATTTTTAGGTTTAAGACGATCATGATTAGCGGATGCAAAAAATCACTTTAACAAATGAGCAAAGAGTTTATTTAGAGCGCCTCCATGCCAATACGCGTGATAGTCGAGTATGCGATAGAATAGAAGCCGTTTTATTACGCTCAGAAAACTGGTCCACACCGATAATTGCACAAGCTTTACGCTTGCATGAAACGACCATTATTAGACACATTAATGATTACCTTGAAAAAGAAAAATTGAAACCTGAAAATGGTGGCTCTAATAGTTATCTGTCAGTGAGCTAAACAGCTGAGGTTGTATAGCACTTAATCGTGAATACTTATCAGTGTTCTTATGAAATAATTGATTACCTCAGGGAAAATCATAATGTGAAGTTTAGTGTTCCCGGCCTAAATAAGTGGCTTCATCAACAGGGTTTTAGTTACAAGAAACCGAAAGGTGTTCCGCATAAATTCGACCCAGCCATGCAAGCAGAATTTGTTGAGGTGTATGATACATTAAAAAAGCAAGTGATTGATGAGCCTATACTTTTTATAGATGCAGTGCACCCAACGCAGGCTACAAATGTGAGTCATGGTTGGATAAAAATGGGTCATGACAAGCGTATTAAAACAACGGGTAGCTGAACTCGATTAAACGTTGTTGGAGCCATTGATTTAAATGATATTGGCTCTGCTATTGTCAACCGATATAACAAAGTTAATAGCGAAACGATGCAAGCATTCTTTGAAGTTATCAGAAAACAATATCCATCAAAAAAAGTGATTCATTTAATTTTAGATGGTGTAGGTTATCACAGAGCTAAGCACTTAAAAGATAAGGCAAAAGAGCTCAATATAAAACTTAATTATTTGCCACCTTACAGCCCTAATCTCAATCCGATAGAAAGATTATGGAAAGTGATGAATGAGCATGTGACGAATAATCAGTATTTCTCAAGTGCCAAAGAGTTTAGAGATAAAATTGACAACTTCTTTCAGAATACATTGCCTGAAATTGCTGATTCTCTAGCAACTAGAATTAATGATAGTTTTCAGGTGCTAAATCCTGCATTTTGAGTGATAACGGGTATAAATCCTTAGGAAGGTGTGAATGACCGGACGCTCACGTTAGTTCGCTTCAATAGGTATGCTTTTTGTTTCTAGCTAGTGTATTAGTGTTGACCTCAAAATACTTTGATATGCATTAAGTGTTTCTCTAAAAATTTTAAAATACATATAATGTAACGCGATTAAATAATTGTTCTTGCTCTGGTTGGATGAGTTGGTTTGGCGTTAGGGTACCTAATGTAAAAAAAATCACCTTATAAAATACCGTGAATTAGTCACATTATTTTATGTAAATATGTCACAGGGCCAGTTTGATTTTTATTATTCTAACCCATAACATCTAATAAGTTTTTTAGATTTAGATATTCATTTTTTTCTAAGAAATCATTTTGACTTTTTAAAACACCAAGAAATAGTCGAAATTAAAAAAGTCACTCTCACTATTTTCAATACTTTGATTTCTTTTTTAACTGGAAAGATGGGTTTAGTGAGATGAAGCAAGAAATAATAACAATGGAGAATACAATGAAGCATGAGTTAAAAATAAAAACTCTATCTGTACTTGTTGGAGCCTCTTTCTCTGCAATGAGTTTAGGTATTAACGCAAGTGAATCTTTTAATTTAACCATTCAAAACCAGACCAATAACGGTTCTCCCAGTTTTGTTACTGGTAATTTGGGGAGTATGACAGAAAAAAATGCAGCTTCTGCATTAACCAATATTTTGTCAAATCACTCTGCCTATGGTTATACCGGAAAAGAAAAATTTTCAATCAAAAGAACCTGGCAAGATGAAACAGGCAGAATGCATGTACACTTTAACCAAACAATTAATGGGTTAAAAGTTTATGGCACAAGCATGATTTTACATTCAGAAATAACAAGCAACTCATTAACAAGCATTTCTGGTAATATTTATGCACTGACTGGATCTTTAGCTGTCGATTCAACTCCAGCTAATTCTCTTTCAATTATTAGCGCCCACGATAATGGTTTACAAGCAAAAACTGCAGCCCTTTCTATCGGCGACATTACAGCAGAGCCAGAACTTGCATATATATTTTTAGAATCAGGTGAAACTCGATTAGCCTGGAAAGTAGAAGTTAAATATCCAGGTGGGCATGAGTATACATTTTATGATGCATTAACTAATGAGTTAGTTGACCGTTATCCTCTAATGCACTCTGCAAAATCATGGAAAACTTATACACTCAATGGTGGTTCTAGTAATCAGGCCCCCGGCCGGTTACTTTGTACAAACAATCAAAGCTGTGGGAATAATCAAGCTGCGCAACGTGCTCACGATGGTGCATCAAAAGTTTATGATTACTATAGCCAAAAACATGGCAGAGATAGTTTGAACGGCAATGGTATGACAATGATCTCAAGTGTTGATTTAGGTGAAGCCAATGCTTACTGGACAGGCAGTCAAATGTTATATGGCCGAGGAGGTTCTTTCGATAACGATTTAACAAGCGATTTTGATGTTATTGGACATGAATTTACTCATGGTGTTACTCAATATACCAGTGGTCTAGTTTATCGTAATGAATCTGGTGCGCTAAATGAAGCTTGGTCTGATATTTTTGGGGTAACTATTGAAGCATACAAAAATGGAACATCTTCTCCTGCCTGGCTACTTGGTGATGACTTATATAATACACCAGGTAAAGCCCTTCGCTATATGAACAACCCAACTAAAGACAATATTTCAAAAGATTGGTATCCAGAGCGTTATCTTGGCCAAGCCGACAATGGCGGTGTTCACTGGAACTCTGGTATCGCTAATCTGGCATATGTGCTTTTGGTTGATGGTGGTAAGCATCCTCGCGGAAAATCTAATGTACAGGTTCCATCAATTGGTATGACTAAAGCTGAAAAAATATTCTATCGTGCAGGTGTTACTTACATGAGTCAGAATACTAACTTTGCTGGTGCACGTACAGCAACGGTTAAAGCGGCGACTGATCTTTATGGTGCAGATGAAAAGTATGCTATAGAAACTGCCTGGTGCGCAGTTGGTGTGGGTAGCTGTCCAACAGGACCCAATCCTGATCCTGATCCCGATCCCGATCCAAGTGGTAAAGAGTTACAAAACGGTGTTGCTGTAACAGGCTTGAGCAGTGCTCGTGGTGAAGAATTGCTATACACCTTTAAAGTTCCATCTGATGCAACTAACATTCGCTTTGAAATGAGTGGTGGAGATGGTGATGCCGATCTTTATACCAAGTTTGGTAGTGAGCCAACAGATAATAGCTATGACTGTCGTCCCTTCAAAGAAGGTAATACCGAAACTTGTACCGGTAATAGTACTAATGGTACATACTATGTTCGAATAAAAGCATACTCTTCGTTCTCTGGTGTATCGATTAAAGCTAGCTATGACGGCGGAACTAATCCAGATCCAGATCCAGATCCAACTAACCCTCCTGTTGATGAAACTGTTAACAACATTTCAGTTCCATATGGTCAATGGGCTCGTTATACCCATGAGTTACCTGCTGGTTACTCTAGCATGACTATTACAATGTCTGGTGGTAGTGGTGATGCAGATATGTATGTACGATTTGGCGCTCAAGCGACCCAAAATCAATGGGATTGTAGACCTTACAAAGAAGGAAACAATGAAGTTTGTACCTTTAACAATCCTCAAGGCGGCATATGGTATATTGACCTGTTTGGTTATTATCCTGCTAGTGGTATTACATTGAACTTAAAAGCGAATCCTTAAGCTTACCGGTTCATCTAGAGAGGCTGCTCAGCCTCTCTTTTTATCTAACCGATAATCAGTTTTCTGTGTTGCACTTTAACACAGTGGCTATCATTTTCTTTTTCCACTTCGGGTAGGAATAATCAATGAAAAAAAATATAATTGCTTTGTTGGGTTTAGTCAGCACATCGTTAGCACCTTGGGTACTTGCTGACTCAAATAACTTAACCAGTCAATCAGATAAGAAAGTTTGGATATCAATTGGTGACGATGCATACTCGCTTATTAGTCAAAAGTATTCCGAAACTATAAAATTTAGTCAAAGTAAAATTCACAATGCCAGTCATGGCAGTGTTGCTGTAGTACAAGTGCCAGAATCACAAATTCCTTTGTTAAGTGAATTAATGCACGATGAGTTTAATCGCTGTGGCGGTTTTGTTTTTCATGAGTCTTTCGCTCAAGCGCAAACTTATGCAATGTTACCTTCTCAATTATCTCCATCAGTAGCTGTTAATTACACCATTAATAATAGTGCTTCAGTAAATGCATTATTGAGTAAGCTTTCGACTTCAAGTATGAGTTCAACCGTTAATTCTCTGAGTAATTACCACAATCGGTATTATACACAGCAGTCTGGCGTTGATTCATCTAACTGGATTAAAAATAAATGGCAAAGTATAGGTAATGGTCGCTCAGATATTTCTGTAGAAAGTTTTAACCATAGCTGGAGCCAACCTTCGGTTATTGCAACAATAACTGGAACTACCAGTCCTGATGAAATTATTGTTATTGGTGGTCATCTGGATTCAATTAATGGCTCGAATCAAAGTAGCGGGCAAGCACCAGGCGCTGATGATAATGCCTCTGGTATCGCGGTAATTACCGAAACACTTAAAGCAATTGTTGCCAGTGGTTTTAAACCAAAGAAAACCATTAAGTTAATGGGATATGCGGCAGAAGAAGTTGGATTGCGAGGTTCTAAAGCTATTGCACAAAGTTATCGAAATAAAAATGTTATTGGCGTTGTTCAATTTGATATGAGTGGACGAAAAGGCCCTACGAGTCAAGATATTGTCTTTATGACTGATTATACGAATAATGCTCAAAACCAGTTTATGCAAGATTTAATTGATACTTATTTGCCTGGCGTGACTCATGGTATCAGTCAATGTGGTTATGCCTGTTCTGATCATGCATCCTGGCATAATGAAGGGGTTGCTGCTTCAATGCCTTTTGAGTCAAAAATGAATGAGGCTAACCGGCAGATCCATACTGCTAATGATACTGCTTATGATGTCAATCATTCAATCAAGTTTGCTCAATTATCTGTTGCATTTGCGGCTGAATTGGCTAAAGGAAGTACTGGCTCTAATCCAAACCCTGATCCTGATCCCGACCCTGATCCAACGCCAAACGAACTACAAAATGGCGTAGCGATAACTGGCTTAAGTGAGTCTCGAGGAAATGAACTGAACTATATATTTAAAGTACCTGCTGGCGCTAAGAATATCAAATTTGTTATGAGTGGCAATTCAGGCGATGCAGATTTATATACTAAGTTTGGCAGCCAGCCAACAGACTCAAGTTATGATTGCAGGCCTTTTAAAAACGGTAGTCAAGAAACTTGTGATGGTAACCAAACTGGCGGAACCTATTATGTCAGAATTAAAGCATACAGCGCATTTTCAGGTTTAAGTATAATGGCTGAATATTCTGATGCGGACACCAATCCTGACCCAAATACACCAATTGATCGAACGGAAAATGTATCCGTTAATCAAGGACAATGGCAGCGTTTCACACAGGAATTACCAAGCGGTTATAGTAGTCTTAAAGTAACGATGTCTGGTGGAGATGGAGATGCCGATCTTTATGTTCGTCAAGGGGCTGCCTCAACCACTAGTCAATATGATTGCAGACCATATAAAGCGGGTAATAGCGAAACTTGTACTTTCAATAATCCACAAGCAGCGACTTGGTATATTGATGTTTATGGTTATAGTTCAGCAACGGGAGCAACTTTAAAAATTGAAGCCAAATAAAGATTAGTAAGAAAAGTTTAGACGTATTGGCACCTGGCAATTGTAAGTGAGAGGGTAGTTATCAATTATTAGGTGTGTTATTGGGAGCATTATTGCTCCCTTTTTTTTATCTGAATTATTATTTAGTGTTATAGTATAATTAATAAAAGCTTCTTTAGGTTTAATACAACGTAGAAGAAATTGTGGTAGCTTACTGACATTGAGTGATACCGGCAATGGTAGCCTTTAGGAACTAAATTCAGAGTATAATCTCTTAGCCATAAAAATTATCTTCGAATTATTCTACGCTTCAAAACTATTTATCCTCGGAGAGTATTGTGAATAATTATTCTTAAGTGCCTAACTTCCGGTCCCATAGAAGAAAAGATACAAGGCTTATTAAAAGGAAAAAGATGGTTGATAAAAGATTTATAATCTTCCTGATTGTAGGGGGGGAGATAAAAAGACCGAGCAATATTTCAGCTCGGCAAAAAATAACACCCTTTCTCAAAATGAAACTGGAGATAGGAAACTACTTACTAGATAAAGCGTCTAAATCATTTTCCTTAGCTGCGGCTTGCGCTTCAGGAAATTTAATTGATTCTGCATCACGTCGACTTCCACGGTTGGTGTAGCGGCCTGCGCAATATTTAGAACCATTTCGATAGAGGTAGAAATAACGACAGTCTGTATCATAACTGTTTCTACCTGTATTCACGGTATACCCAGAAATGGTAACACCATTCAGGTGGTAGTGCTGTCCATTCAGTTTTAGTGACCAATGCAAGTGAGGCCCAGTTGAGCGGCCACCTTCACATAACGCAACATTTTGATTGCTTGCGTAGTTCGATATTCCTGTACCCTTATTAACATAAGACCCAGTATTATATTGGATATTATCAACATGATAATATTGAGTCGACCAACCACCGTTATGGAAAACTTCCATATTACATCGTGAATACACTCTGACACGTCCTGCGGCTGAAGCAGCTACAACAATATTGCTTAGGTTAGAACCCCAATATCCACCATTATTGGCGTCTAATGAAGACTGAGGATAGCTGCCGCTTCCTGTATTGGTGTGGCTTCCACCAATATACCAAGTTTCACCATATCGCCATGGAAAGGCCAAAAGATTGCTGCTTGGCACTGACATAGTTGTTGGTGCACTTGGCTCTGGCTTCGCATTTTTTTCTTCTGGGAATAAGCTGAAGAAAATTTCGGTGAAAGACTCAACTTGCTCTTTTGAACCTGGTTGAAGTTCGGTGGTTGGAAAGCCATGAGAAAAAATCATTTGTACCGCTTTGACCGCATCCGCATCCGTGGTGAATTTTTGATTTTTTCCGGTTTCAGCATAAGAATGTCCTTTATAAAAAGCCTCTGCGATTCTTTCAGATACATCGCGCATTTGCTCAATAAAGCCAAACTCTTGTGACATGGTTCCAAAAGGCATAGCCATTTCTGCGTCGTTGGCATCTGATCTAGACAGTATGCCAGTTTGTTGCTCCATCAATGCAATAAATACTCGAGGACTAATTGATGAGCGGCCCGCAAAGTGAGAAATCGTTTCGGCGTGTTGAACTAAATGTGGTGCATTTTTTTCCAAATAAGCTTCAATGTCAAAACCGAACACTTCGTCATAATCGTAAAGGACGTTCATTTTATTTAGTTGTATGGATGGCTTGCTGGTTAGCCCGCTTTCTCCTGCATTGGCTGGCAGGCTAATCGCTAGGCTTGAAGAGAGCAGCAGTAATGAACTGGCTGCTAATTTATAGTTTAATGTTTTATTAATCATATATTATCTCTTAAGTTATTTATTTTTATTTCACAAATGTCCCAGATACAGAATAAAGATAAATTTAAGATAGCAATAATTTTAAATCTTGGGGTTTTCTTAAGTGGATCTTGTCTGCATCTAAGATGTGACTTTACGCTACTGGACAAAGATTTTCATGGTAAATATTTCACATGAATTAAAAAGATATAAGTATATGTGGAAGTTATTTAATTCATTATAAATGAGGTTTTTTTAGATCGTTAGGCAAAAGAAAATCATTAAAATATTCTTCTTTGAGTAAGTCGTATATTTTACGGGATGAGGTGTACAGCTAACCGCTGAATAATTAAATATGTTAATAAAATAGTAAGCAGAATAAATAATATTTGCTGAGTCTATAAATAGAATTTTGTTGGTCAATTGATGAATAATAATGTGTAAATAGCCTTAGGTCAGTTAAATTAGGATAGAAAGATCATATAAACAGAAGTATAGCTATTTATAAACTATACTATTTTTATAATAGATAGATAGCTTGGTATGTTTATGCTCCTTAACAAAGGCTTATATATATTACTGATTTTATTGATTAATTTGTCCTCAATCTCGGTTTCTGCAGCAGCTGAAGAGGTTACAGAGTTTATTGATAGTCTTGATATCAATCCCATCAAGGCAAATAAGGCAATAGAAGAGTTTTTGGCATCTCGCACTTTTAGCGAAGAAGAGCTGCTTCAACTGCTTTATGTACAAGGAATGATTCAGCTGGATATGGGGCAATTGTCAAATCTTGAAGCCATTGCCATCGATGGCTTGGCGCGCGCTAAAAGACTTGAACACTTTAAACTGATTAACTTGTTTCGGGGTAGTTTAGCAATAGTATATTCACAAAATGCGCGTTGGCCAGAGGCTAAAAACTTATTTGCTGAGTCAGTCCGTTTATTAAAAAATAGCGAAGAAAGAGAGATACTGGGAATTGCGTTGATGCAGTTTGGTTTGGCTAGTTATTACAATGGAGAGTTAAAAGAGGCTCTTCGCCAATTATTGGAAGCATATAATATTTTTTCTGAGAAAAAAAACCGCCATATTCCTACCATCCTGCAAAATATTGGTTTGATCTATGATGCAACAGGTAATCAAATTAAAGCTATTGAGTATTTTAAAAAAGGACTCAATTATGTTGAAACAAATAAAGTACAAGAAGCATTTCTACTATATAACCTTGGTTATGTATTTGTTAAAATTAATCAACTTGAAGAGGGTGAAAACTATCTAAATAGCGTGTTGCAAATCGCCAAGGAGTATGAGGCGTTCGAAGTAAAAAGCTATGCACTTGGGCAATTAAGCGAGTTAGAAATAAAAAGAGAGAATTATGCTGTTGCTAGAGGTTATGTAGAGGAGGCTTATCAACTGTCGGTAAAAATCGGAAATAAACGTTTAGAAGACATGTCACTGTTTCAAATGTTATCAATATATATTAAACAAAAAGATTTTCTTAGTGCCAAAGAGGTATTTAAAAAACTTGAGTGGGTTTTTAAACAAGGAGATGATTTTTCTCAATTTAACTTGCTTAAGTTAAAGGCAGAAATGCATATTGAGCTAGAAGAGTTTGAAAAGGCTGCTAGAGTTTCTAAAAAAGTCTTTTTAATGTTTAATAAAATAGTCAATAATGGTCATAGTGAAAATCAAGAAGTTGTCGCAATACAAAATGAGTTTGAATCACAAATAGAAGAGCAAAAGCATCGGATTTTAGAGCAAAAAAACCAATTGCAAGAGCTGAAAATATCAAAGCAGAAGCAGAAGAATTTTATTTATATATTAGGCATGAGTGTTCTAGTTATTATTATTTTACTGCTTATTCTGTTTGTTTTTAGAGAAGTTAAGGTTCGGCAAAAAATTGCTAAAATGGCGATGACAGATGAATTGACCAAAGTTTCTAACCGGCGTAATATTACTCAAAAAGCTCAAGAAGAATTTTTACGTTTTAAGCGTTTCCACTCATCATGTCTATTTTGTATTATGGATCTTGATTTTTTTAAAAATGTTAATGATAAATTTGGGCATGACACAGGCGATTATGTACTTATCAAATTTGCTAAAGCAGTCACAAGTGTTATTCGTGAAGTAGATCATTTTGGTCGAATTGGAGGTGAAGAATGGTTACTTATTTTGCCGCAAACAACTTTAGAAGAAGTGTCTTTAATTTATAATCGAATTGTTGAACAATGTCTCAAAATTGATGTTCCAGAAAAATGTCCACCAGTAACGTTCAGTATGGGCGTTTCAATATTACAAGACTATGATGAAATTGCTGAAGAATCTGTTAAAAGAGCAGACGAAGCCCTGTATGAAGCCAAAAGAAAAGGCAGAAATTGTTATGTTGTATTACCTTAAGTTTAAAGTCAGGCTGCGCTATTTTCTTTTTAATAGTTAATTCAAAGCTTGCTTGAAAAAGTATTAAAGTATTTATGCTTATACAACCATGTTTTTTCTAATGTAATGTGTCAAGTATTTCATTTGTATGCTCTCAGAGAAATTAATGATTGAAATGCAATAATTTTATCTAGGTATTAACTTTATTCATTTAATATAGATTATCCAGGTTAATTATTTTTCAGGATGAGCTAAGTGTAATAAAAACTATACTCATGCCTGAAAAATACTTTTTAATAACAAATCGTTTTATGTCGCGTTTGCGGGCACATAATCAAAAGCTTTTTGTGCAATCGTCTTTGCCAACATATCAGATGCATCAATAAAAGTTTTGTTATATTTATCAAGGGGTAATAAAGGCAAGTCGGTGCAAGCTAAGATTAACGTGTTTGCCTTTAGATTATTAACAATAGCAGTAAATTTACTCACGGTATCTGGATGTTCGCCACCATGTACTTTAATGTGATGTACCAGTTCATCCATAGCGGCGGGATCCGGTGTTTCGAGTGGATAGTTTTCAGCACTACGTCGATAGGGTGAATAATGACCAAACTCAATAACTTTACTAATTGATAATAATGCCGCATTACCATATTGTTCTATCGTTTGTTCAGCGACTTCAACAATTGAAATAAATTCATAACTTAGCGTTAATGCTTTTATTTTTTCAGAAAAGAAGTGAAGTACATTGCAGGCAATGCAAACAAAATCAACATCAGAGTCGAGATGAAGTAATGCTTTTTTCAGTTCCTGCCAAAGTTCAGTTTCGTATTGCGCAATATCCATCGCTAAACCCAACTTGGGTATAGAGTGCACAATGACTTCGGGTGCACTTAAGTCTCCGGCAAAGTTATTGTCGTGTAATGCTTTGTTATGTTTTAATATTTTTTGCCATAAATCAATACCAGCTTCTGGTCCGGCGCCAGTAATTATACCAATGCGACCACGTTTTACGATGGGGTTCATGAGTTATCTCTTATTGCTCGTCGATTAAAAATAGCCCATTGACTAATCTTGCTATGAAATGATACTAGTATCAGGCCGATGAATATAACACAGCAAGCAACGGCAGCTTTGGCGGTAACTTGCTGGTTTAATAGTAAGTAAGATGTCAAAATACCGAATACTGGGACCAACAAATTAAATGGCACAACCATGTTGGCAGGATAATGTTTTAGCAAACTGCCCCACATTGCAAATGCTAGCACTGTGCCAAAGATTGAAGTGTAATAAATTGAAAATATGCCCATACCACTGATATTCACTAGTGCGTCCCATTGACCTTGCTCTAACAATAATGACAAGCCGAATAATGGTAATGGTGGTATTAAGCATCCCCAGATTAATAGCGCTAGCATATCTATTTTACCAGCTCGCTTCATAATAATACTGCTGGCACCGTAAAAGAATGCTGCGCCCAAGACTAAGATAAAAGCTGTTATCGAGCTAAAGCTTTCTTTGTCAATTGCAATCAAAGCAATACCTGATAAGCCGATTATCACGCCAAGTATTTGAATTTTATTCGGATGCTCTTTAAGTACAAAGGCCGAAAGTATTAATGCAAATAGAACGGCTGTCTGTAGTACTAAAGAGGTTAAGCCTGAAGGCATACCTATTTTCATACCCACATACATTAAGCTAAACATAAGCACATAGTTCATTCCAAACAGCATTAAAAATCGCCAACTAACATCGGGTTTTTTGAAGAAAAAGACTAAAGGTATACTCGCTGATAAAAAGCGAAGTGAGGCATTGAAAATAGGAGGAAATCCTTGTAACCCAATTTCAATAACGGCAAAAGCTGAACCCCAGATAATGGTTACTAAAACTGCTAACAATACGTGGTAAAGCTTCATTCTATGCTCCACAGCTTTCAAAGTAGGGTGAGAAAATTTGATCTAGCGTTTTACTAATATCAAAATGAGCATTGGTATTTATTGAAAATGTTTTGTGAGTAAAGTGGTTATCTCTTGTCCGTTCATATTGGCTGATATAAAAATCGCGTTTTGTAACTATTTCTTTTAGTGCTTCACATAAGGCATCAATATGTTCTTTGGTCGTATATAAACCAATACTCGCGCGTACCATTCCTCGATATAGTGGCAAGTCTTCTTCGTCTTCAATATCCCATAATTCATCAACCAGGCATTCACGCACAAAAGGGTGCGCGCAAAAACAGTCATTGCGCACAGCAATTGCAAAATAATCATTTAGAATTAATGATAAAAGCTCGTGAGGCATATCTTTTAAGTTGAAGCTTACCGCACCAATTCTTTGTTTTTTTAACGTGTCGGCATAAACTTTAACTTCGGGAATATTGGTCAGTTGACTAATCAAGTATTCTGTTAATTCGCATTCTTCTTGATAGATTTTTTCCATTCCCAATTTATCTAAAAATGCCAGCACACTGGCAAGCATGAAAATACCGGGAATATTGATTGTGCCTGCGTGTTCTTTGTCGAATGACTGACTGGCAACCTGATAATTGTACTGCGATACTTCGGCTACCATACCGCCGCCGTAAAATTCTGGCTCCAGTTGATTCAGTAATTCGGTTTTTGCGATTAGTACACCAGGTGAACCTGGCGCATAAGTTTTGTGACCTGAAAATACAAAGAAATCAATGCTACGTGCGGGATCTTGCTGGTTAAGCTGTAAAGGTGAATGTGCGGCTATTTGAGCACCATCAACAACAATATAAGCGCCATATTTATGTGCAATTTCGGCGATATCATGAATTGGGCTAATATGTCCTGAAACGTTACTTGCTGCAGTAACCGCTATATAATTGATTTGTCCTTCATATTCTTTGCACAATGCTTCAATAGTGTCTAAATCTATCCCAATAAATTCCCCGTTTTTGTCATAAACAGGAATATGAATGACATTATTATCATGGACTCGGTGGGGTAAGTCATTGGAGTGATGTTCCATTAACGAAACCATAACAATTTTTTTGTCTTTTTGTAACGTTCTCATACCTTTGGCGAGTCGGTTGAGTGGTGATGTTGCACCGCTACCTTGAAAAACAACATCGTATCCTTCTGATGCACCAAAAAAAGATAAGATACTTTTTTGAGCCCAATTTACTACTTCGGAACTGATCTTTGCCGTTAAATGAACAGAAGAATGGGTGTTTGAATAATATTTTAGAAATTGCTGAGTGGCCTGTTGAGCCGGTGCTAATGCCAGTGTCGAGGCTGCTGAGTCCAAATAAATTCGAGTACGCGGTTTATTGTGTGCATCATGATAAAGGATGTCCATACCTAAAAATGCACTTCCTATTTTGTTAGGAAGCATAAGCAGGCTCCTTTTCATCAAGCTCGGAATTTGAATTTTTCATCGTTTCAAAGTTCTCAATATAAAAACTTTCATCATCACAAAACAGGTTAATAAATTTGTGGGGTAATTCATAAACCTGGCGTGCAACAAACATACCTAAGCGAATCCTTTCGATATATATGTCGTTAAATATGTTAACGAATAATAAGTCAGGATTATCTTGAGCGATTCGCAAAAATAGTGTCGCGAGAATGAGATTGCATTTTGGATTACTGCCTTCCTTCATCACTAAAGGGGCACCCTCGGGTCCATTGATCGCGTATACGGTTTTACCCGTTTGTATTTCGCAAAAGTCGATATCGATACAGCGGATTAGCGCGGGATCTTGACTATCATATTTTTGAAAACGCTCGGGGTTGTGTTTAATTTTTTTTCGCAGCAAGGTTGAGGCCTTATTTCTTGAGGCACTTTCAAAAACAACTTCTAATTCGCTTAATGGGATTGTCTGCTCTTCTAATACTCTAAGATAATTGTCTGGGATCTGATAATTTGACTTGATCTCTTCTCGTTGTTGAGTGTCAATGCCGATGTCATTAACCCACAAGATCAATCTAGCTGGTTTGTTTGAAGTCTTAAGGCTTTTATATAAAGCAACGCCTAAGCAAAAAGAAAAGATCTCAGCTTCTCCCTCGCTTGATAAATCTGTTAGTTCTGGCGATAAGCAATAATGTCCTGCAAGCACAGCAACCTCAGGTCGTTGGCTATTTGCTTGAGCAATAGCAATCTGTTCGTTGAGTTTTTGAAAGTCGCTGGTCAAATCGAGTTCTTCAATGAAATTTTGCATAGTTATTCCTTGTCGCATTTTCTAATAATAAATACATCATGATCTCCCTGCGATATTTCATCGATCATTTCGTAATTACCGCGTTGACAAAAACGATTGAGATCGCCTTTTGTATTTGGATCGGTAATAAGTATTTTTAACACGTCGCCCGCAGCCATTTGCTTTAGTACTTTTTTTGTTCTTAAAAGTGGAATGGGACAGGTAAAACCCTTTAAATCTAGTGTCTGTTCTGTATTCATAGCTTGTTCTCAATAGTTAGCATTTTTTTACTTTTAAATTTATGCCATGTAACCTATAATAGGCAACGTAGATTGTTATTCTATAGATACTCTCTTAAAGTAAAATGATTAAAAATAAAACCGTTAAAGATAAAATCGTTAAAGGCAATATCATTAAAGGTAATATCATTTAAATAAAAAAATTTTAAAATGGAATTACCTAAAAATAACTTTAAAAAAGTAAATTTTATTTTAGAAATTTTTTAGAAAGTTTTATAGATAATATCTCTTTAAAGAAGCTGCTTTTGTTTTTCCTTCTGAAAGAAATAGAGCAGTGCTTTTTATAGCTGGTTATCGCTCCTTTTTAAAATTTCTAATTATTAAAAATATATTCTCGAAAAATTAGCATAAAAATAGAATGAATATTTTTTGCTTCAAACTTATCGAATTAAACCTCAGTTTTTAGATGGATATTTTTTAATTAAACTGAAAAATACTGTTTATATATTGTTGAAATGAATATATAACGCCTTCAGTTTTTATTTTGACTGCCAAGCAAATATGAGATAACTCAATCAATCTATTTCTCTCTCCCTGCATTAATCTAATTTAAAAAATCTATATTTGCTATTTTTTAAGGCTTTAACTATTAAGAGATAAACTCTGCCATATAGCTTTAAGTAGATATTAAAAATAACAGTTTATGCGATAAATATGGAGCAGATTATATGGCAAGACCTGTTGTTTGTTAACATGGTATTTTGATTTGTAACGAAGTCATCATATATTTAATAGTATTAATTAAAAAATATAGCGGATAAGGATATTGGAATGACACTTGTCAATGAAAGCCCCTTTGAAACTTAAGTTTATTTAATTATGATGATGCTTAAATAAACATCTTGAGTGTACTTAAGTTAACTACTATGTATTAGCTGTTTTTGTGATTGTTGTTGCCTTAGCAAACATTAAAATCATGCTCCATGAAACAGTTTTTTCGTATCAATTGGAATAAAGCTACATTCAAATTGCCACCATGAACTTCGAGAGAAAAAAACTGAAAATTTTGTCATTTATTTTGACTGTTGAAATATAAATTTGAGTTACTTTGAAACTTATTTTTATTCGAAAAATGGTGAGTTAAGTGGGAAAAAACTACTAAGCTGCATAAATATTTGCTAATTAATAACTAGTGGGTTAATTGTCAATGATTAATTTTTTTCAATATATTGGGTTAGTGTTAATGCGGTTATATTTTCGCGAAGAGTTGAATTTGATGAACATTAATCTTCCAACACGATCTCTAAAGTCAGAAGCCACCAGCTAAATATCACAATATAGAAATTTTAACTTGGGCTCCTAGTTAGATTAATGAGAATAAAATTATCTGGCTGCATTTAAGGCTAAATTGGCTGTGCCGGCAGCAATTTTAATTAAACTACGGAATGCATGATAAATAGTAGCAATGGTAATTGTTGGAATTGCTCGGGCTGATTGGCCACATATTCTTAAAACAAAGTTCACGATTTTGGAAACGAGCCCCTTATTTTCTGTTGACATATTAGCGGCTTTATCAAGCATATAAGATATCTGGTCAAGAACAGTTGTTACGCCCATGACACCTAATTGAAGCGCAGTAAACGTTACTTTAAACACTTTGCGTGACATATAATTTAAGGCGACATTTAAAATAGATAATTTTGCCAACGACAAGCCTGAGTTGCCTGACCTCTCCATTGCTTCCACCCAATCTTGATGACGACTATTCCAGGTTGGATGAGGTCGACGAAGATCGCTCCAAGTTTTACCTTCGACGCTGCTTTCATAAACATTCATTGAGTGTTTACCAGGATGTAAAGAAAATCCTTCGCAACCAATATAGCATTCGCCTCTTGGTACTGGTGCATGGACAAATGGCCATAAGGGAAACATCGCTACTGGATCATTAGAGTGATAGACTCGATGAATGTTATTAACGCCCAATAAACTGTGAGAACTTAGCTTGCTGGCAAAACCGTGAGTTCCAACTCTTGGGCAACCAAATGTATATAACACCGTTTGTTTGGCTTGATTACTATGAATAATGCTGTCAGCACTTAAGGTTGCCAGTGCCCCGCCAAGACTATGACCTACACAGTGAATTACTTCAGGACGATTGGCGGTAATAAAGCGGTGAATATTATCTTTGAAAGTGGCAAAATTTCTGACAAAGCCACTATGAACCAATGAGCCCGAACCCGTGCCACGTAGTGCAGGATTAATATCAGTTAAAACATCTTGAAAAGTCTTCGTACCACGACATGCTAATAAAGCATGATTCTCAAATCGTCCAACACCCATGGCGATCACCCCAAAGCCAATCAATGTTTTAAAGCCGAATGCACCTGATTTTCCCTTGAATCTTTCGCTGCTTTCTTCCGCTGAAGAAAATAGCTCCTTAAGACTTCTTTCCTTAAATACTTCACTAATGTTGCTGGTTGTTTTAAAGCTGTAAGCTGCTTGTGCAGCGCTTGCTGCTTCGTCAGGAGTTAATTTACTTTTAACCATTAGTCAGTCCTTAATGTAAATTTTTAGCTTGAGTTTTTAACATTAATAATTGTTGCAATACCAGTTAATACCATTGAAATTTTTACTTTTTTAATAATGCCTTGTTCTTTATCTTCATCGTTTGCCCAATTACAATCTACTTCAATCGGTGTCATTTTTGCATCTTCTTGATAAGCAATTTCTCCGCCGTGGTGCAAGCAGTTTTTAGTCATTTTCCAGGCAAGTTTATGTTGTCCGTGAAACTCAATGTTTATAGTTTGCCTAGACTCATGATGTAACAGCGGGCGAAAAATCCAGATTTTAACAGGTGAAAATGAAAACAAACCTTGTTCGTCGGTTTGCGTAATATCGGTGTAAGTTTTATTATTGTAAGTGTCTAGTGCTGTTCGGGTTAATCGCGCACCAATTAAGGGGGTGCCATTATTATGAACTCGGCCTTTTAATGCAGAGAATAAGTAAAATTGAAAGCCATCTAAAAATGCCATATGCAGTAGTGCCCTAAATTACAATGCTTACAACGTTATTATTTGTTGATTATCTCTACCGGCCTGGCTTATTGCCGACGCGGTGAGTGGATGCAACTTGAATTAAGTATACCGCCACTATGTTAACTTATGATGAGATTTGTCTATAAGTAAATTCATTCATAAGTAAATTCATCCATGACTAAAACCTACCTTAAAGCAGGCGATATTTTTTCATTATGCTTTATACCAAACCGAGTTGATATTTGAGTCGATTTAAACTGGTAGGAGGTTATAGGATTATATTGACAAAAACAAGAATCAACTTCACAAAAGTTCGATTGTATGTTGAGTTTATTTTTATAGACTAAGGTGACTTAATTCACCTTAGTATTGAACCTGATAACAATTGTGATGAATAAATAACTTGTTTGGTTGATGCAAATAAAAACTGATTATTAACATTTTAGGTAACAATATTTTATTAATTTGCTGCGTGCGTGGTATCTGTTTATTTGAGCTAATTCAATCCACCGCTACCTGGCATAATATCAGCATCAAATATTTCCGCTTTCAGTTCATCACCAGCGGTTAAAATGAAACTATAACTGGTTATGCCATTGCAAGGTTGGCAATAACCTTTGGCAACTAGAACACAGCGATTATCACTGACATGAGTGAGGCTTCCTCTTAGGTTGGCGGATTCAACCTGGTTCATGCAACCGCTGCACTTTGCATTAAAACCATTAAATTGGAGACCATTTTCAAAAACATAAGGTAATTGACTACCTAAAGTGTGAGACTGTGACCACTCAGCTTGTTGTGGACTAATTTCTACATAACGCTCTGCGCATTTATCTGAACAATTTTCTTTTTGCATAATATCATACTGCCTAACATAAATATTTATAAATGAGATATCTCATTAAATTATATGAAATGCAAGCGCTATTATCGTTGATATATAAAAATATTATGAGTTCGATTTTTTTTAAACAGTTTTTTAAGTTGATATTGATGATCGCTACTAATTGAGATGTATATAGATATTCGATTTGAAAAGGCTCTTTTTTTATACTTAACTCAGGAGAGTTAATTTTTGCTGTAATTAACCACAACGTTTCAAGAGCTCGGCGGACATTTGATCCTCCCAACAGGTCTGTCGAATAACTTTATGTTGGGACAACTGTTTTAAGGAGATGCAACATGGCAATCGGCCAAGAACTAGCAAGCTTAGATTTTGAGTCAATGATTGGTGGCCCTCTCAATGCAGTGGTGAGAGCGCAAACACAATCGGCGATAACTTCAGTTGATTTTATTAAATCGGTTGGGTTTCAAGGTGAAGAAGGTAAAGCTGACTATGCACCTCAAATGGTCGACTTTGAATATATGAAGGCTGTAGAGGAGACCGACAAATCAGGTAACACGGTTTTAACACCTAAAAAATTCAAACTGACAGTACCTTTGTTAACTATGCTACCGATTCCTTTTATTCGTGTTGAAGAAACGACTGTTGATTTCAATGCAAAAATTAATTCTGTTCAAGAAAGCACTACTTCATCAAACCATAAACTCAATAGTAGCTTAAGTGCTAAAGGCGGTTGGGGACCTGTTTCTGCTAAACTGAAAGTGGGTTATTCTTTTCAGAAACAGTCAACTTCTGGTTCTAAAGCTGAACGGACTTATTCAATGAAAGTTCATGTACGTGCCGTTCAAGATGAATTGCCTGCAGGTACAGAGCGACTACTGGGTATTTTAGAAAATGCAATTGAAGAAGTACCCGCAACTACAACAAAATAAATTGTAAAAGATAGACTGCGTTTTTTATCGCAGTCTATTTTGTTTGAATATATTTTTATAATTTAAAAATTCGAATATTTAGCATAGAAATATAAATTGATTATTCAACAAAGTGGTAGATATGGATAATTAAAAAAATTAACAATTAAATCGATGCGTAATAGCAAAGAGTAAAGGAACTTAAAATGGCAGATTTAGACGATTTTTTGGGAATGATACTGTCAGGTGTTTCACATGCAAGACGAATCTCTGACGAAGAAAGTGCAAATATTGCCGAACACTATAAAGAAAACCCTTTATTAGCCGGTATGTCGGTGCCGCGCCTTAGAATTCCAGAATTGATAATCGATATACCTGTATTAATTGAATCACACCAAGAAAAACAAGCCAATGAGCTTCGTCCGAAAGAACTGATTGTTAAAGATTTACTGACTAGTCTTAATGAAAGTGCTAAACAGGAAAAAGACTTTAATCCGAGTAAAGCCTTTTTAAATGAATATCAGAAAACCATGTTGGTTGAGTTGGAAAAACTCAATAAGTTTAGTCGGGCTGGTAAGTTAATTTCTAAAGAAACGGTTGGCAGAGTATCTGAAAGAATATTTATTCAGCTAGTTAGAAAAAATAAGTTAAAGCTTTCTGTCGAGTCGACCAGAGATGTTCAACGTAATCTTCGCCATGATGCACGCGATGCTGCTTTTGAGCGACAAGCCGGGATTTCTAAATTAAACGTTAATGTTATTACTTCGGAAATCAAAGATAAAAGTACCCCAGCTAACTCTGCGCGTATTAAACTGACTTTGCGCGAAGAAGGTTTGGAGTGGGGGGTAATTGAGCATGATGATGGTAGTACAAGTAATCTTCTCTCACCAGAATAACTTGAGGCTATTAACATTATGCAAGCTTATATCAGAGAAAAACTTGTTGATGCATTAATTGAAAGCCAAAAATTAATAAATCAATATCAAACCAATAGTGCAAACTTTATTTCCAGTACTTTAAAATGGCTAATCAAAATCGATGATGAATTAGCTCGGCTAAGACATCCGTTATCAAGTATGATTGCCGCTGAGAGAGGTAAGTTGTTAGCGACTGTTGAAGGCGGCAATTTAGATAATCCTGGTTTAAGTAAAAGAAAAGCAGAACGGTTCAAAGCAGTTAACATCATCGAGTCGGTCGAACAAAAACTCAGAGAGGCAGTTGATCAGATTGACAGCCAGTTCATTATTTGGCGCGATAAAATTGCACAGTTGGCAGCTATTTCTTCGCGGCATAATCCCATATCGCTTTCGCAACAACAAATTGGAAATAAAGAGTTGATTCAAATATGGCAACAGTTTGGGATTCCGGAAGAAGGTATCAACATGCATCAATATTTGTCAGCCGTAATGCCTCAAGCAGATTTGCTTTATTTGCTTGATGATGTTGTTGCTAATCTTCTCAGCAATAGACCTGTTCAGGTAGTCCAATAGGATTAGGCGAATTGTTTACAATGACTCATGGATGATTAATTTGCTTAACTTTTATGTACAGGTTTTTATTTTTTTGCAGTAAAAACCTGTCTTACTTTCTGATTCTGTCTTTTATCTTTGATTGTTTTTTTGAAAGAAAAAGCGATTTTTCTGTCCGATTTTTCAAGCGCTGCTTGCTTGCATATTCTTGCTTCTCAATATTAAAAAATCACTTGCTTTAAAAATACATTTTTGCATTTGCAATTATTGTGGGACTGAGTGTGGTGCCAATTCTGTTTGATTAAGTTTTAAATAAAAGGGTTAAAAAATATTTTAGTAAGGTAGTTGTGTACTTTAAAGTTTTATGTGAGTAGTTTTAAATTTTATTGAAAACTATTTTCTTATTTTTGTGGGATTTGCTTGGTTGACGAAGAGAATTAGAGAATAATTAGTAGTAACTAATTAACTTGAAACGCCTGTTATAACCGAGTAATCTAACGCCCGAAAAAGCTAATCAGACTATTGGTTGTAGTTGAACGGCTTTTTTAGTGCATACGGACGCAGCTTTAAAAAAATAAAAACTATTAATGAAATTATATTGGCAATATAAAAGTTAATACGTCATAAACAAATCAAAAATTTAAAGAGGCCTATATTATGTATGGCAAAAAATATTTAAGGAACAATATCACTTTGTTTGCAATTTTTATTGCACTCATATTTTCATTCACACTTCGTGCAGATAACTCTGTCACTATTATGGGAGAAACACCGGTATACGGATTAAATAAAACCAACAAAGTACCCGGTAGCTATATTGTTGTATTCAAGAAAAATGAGGCCACCGCCAGTGGTGGTGCCAGTATTAGTGCAATGGCATCGAGTCTGGCTGAAAAAGCAGGTGGTAAACTTGGTAGTACTTATAGCTTTGGATTTAATGGGTTTTCAACAACTGTAGATGAAGCGGGGTTAAAAACGCTGGCCAATGATCCTAATGTTGCATATATTCAAGCTAATGGGACTTCCAGAATTTCTGATAGCTACAAGTATGATGTTAATGTGAATAATGCTACAACGTTAGCACCTCAAACACAAACTGATCCAAAAAACTGGGGATTAGATCGAATCGATCAGGAAGATTTGCCACTATCAAAATCTTATACGTATGGTGATGATGGTACTGGGGTTCATATTTATGTATTAGATACTGGTATTAATCCAAACCACCAAGAATTTACTGGACGGGTGCAGATTGATTTAGATGTATTTGACGATGGCCAAAATGGTATTGATTGTCAGGGCCACGGAACGCATGTTGCTGGTATTGCCGCAGGGACTGAATATGGGGTTGCCAAAAAAGCAAAAATTCACGCTGTTCGTGTATTAAACTGTGCTGGCTCAGGACCCAATGATCGAATCATTGATGCGATTCAGTGGGTAGTACAAAATGGTGAAAGACCTGCCATTATTAATATGAGTTTAGGTGACTCTGAGCATGATCAGGCGCTTGATGATGCTTCGGATGCCGCTATTGATGCTGGTGTGTTTGTGGTTGCTGCGGCGGGTAATGCCGGGCACGAAGGCTGCGATTCGCCTGGTAGTGCGCGTAAAATAGTTACCGCAGGAAATTCGACCGCAGATGATCAACGCAGTAGTAGTTCGCAATATGGTGCGTGTATTGATATGTGGGCACCTGGCACTTATATTGTTTCGGCTAACTTTCGTGATAATTCCAGCAATACCAGTATGACTGGCACCTCAATGTCTACGCCTCATATCGCTGGTGCGGCGGCTTTATTATGGCAACGATATCCTAATGACAGTGTACATCAAATCATCGATCGTATGATTGCCATGTCGGCTAAAGATAAGTTAACGGGAATTGGTGCCAACTCTCCGAACCGCTTACTGTACACTGGTCCTGGTGAAGCCGATCCCGATGCGCCTGTAGCAAAAGCAACAGCAACGCCTGATACAATTCATGGGAGTGCAACCGTCAGTTTAAGTGGTTCCGCTTCGACTGATCCTAATAATTTAGCACTGCGTTACAATTGGTCGGTGATTGAAGGCGAAAATGTCACGATTGACAATCCAACCGCAGAAACGACAAATGTACAAATCGATGAACGCTTGGGTGGTCAACGAATTCTGTTTCGTTTAATAGTGACTAATAGTGATAATAAGGTATCTGGCGATGAAGTATTTGTTGTACAAACGTCTGATACCGTACTAAAACCGTTAGCGATTGCTAAAGCTCGCCAAAGTAAAGTTTATGGTGCTGGTAAAGTATTAGTAAGTGCTTCTGGTTCTACTGATACAAATTATCCCGATCTTGATATTAGTTATAGCTGGCGTATTACAGAAGGTGTGGCGACATTAAGCAATACGAATCAACAGGATGTTGAAGTGATTTTTCAAGATCGCCAAACTGAGCAAAGTGTTGTTGCTGAGCTCACGGTAACCAATAGCAAGGGGCTGTCTGCCGTTGCTACTGCACGTATCAAGCATAAGCCATCTTCTGAAATTCCAGCGAATGGAATTATCGCTATGGCGAGTGTTGATCAAGAAGTTATTGAAGGCAAAGGTTCTATTATTGCTTCTGCTGCGGGATCTGAAGATCGAGAAAGAAATACTGACTTTTTCTTAAGATATTCTTGGGCAGTGATTGAAGGAGAGGCAACAATTTTATCACCTGAATCGATGACAACAACGGTTGAATTTTCGGATACCAATGTGACCCAAAAAGTTGTATTGGAAGTTACGGTATATGATGGATTTGTCTTTAATGATCCTCGTACCTCAACTGAAACGGTTGAAGTCACGCATAAACCAAAAGATGGCTCGCCTGTCGAGGCACCTATTGCTAAAGCCAGTGTCAGTCAAAGTGAAATTATTGGTACGGGAACAATTAAAGCTGACGCTGAAGGTTCTGTTGATCCAAATAATCCGCCATTAGCGTTATCTTATTCATGGCGAGTTATTCAAGGTCTGGCAAGTATTGATCGTCCTAATCAAAAACAAGTCGATGTAAATTTTGCTGAAACCAAGACTCAACAGACGGTTATTTTAGAGGTTACTGTAACTAATAGTGAAGGTAAGTCGGATACCGCAACTGCAACGGTTGTTCACAAACCCAATAATGATACGCCAGTTGAAGCTCCGATAGCTAACGCGAGTGTTAGTCAAAGTGAAATTATTGGCGAGGGTGTTATTCAAGCTAGCGCTGAAGGATCAAGTGATCAGAATAATCCGCCTTTATCTTTAACTTATGCTTGGCGAGTTTCTCAGGGTGACGCAAAAATTAGTAGTCCCGAAAATAAGATTGTTGATGTGAGCTTTGGTGATACACAAACTCAGCAAACAGTTGTTCTTGAACTGACTGTTACTAACAGTGCTGGTAAATCAGATACTACTACCGTTTCTGTGGTGCATAAGCCAAAAGATGATGGTCCTGCTAATCCGCCAACGGCCAGTATTCGGTTAAGTAGCTTTTTTACATTTGGTGCAGACACAATTCACGCCAGTGCCGCTAATTCTAGTGACGGTAATAATCCGCCTTTAGCTTTAACTTATCGTTGGGAGATTGTTAGTGGTAATGCGAGTATTCCAAATCCTAATTTGGAAGAAATTGATATTGTGGTACCTAATCCTGCTTCGATGCAAACCATTCGCGTTAAAGTAACCGTTACTAACAGCAAAGGAAAATCTGCTACCGCGACTGACTGGTTTACTGCTTTTCCTGGATTTTAATGATTAGTAGCTAATCACTTTCTTGTGATAACCTCAATAAGGATTTTGAGGTTATCAATCAGTTATTTATATCCGCCAATAAACTGTCTATCTTGTAATCAACTTTAACCTATTCATTATTCATGGGAATGGTGTGATTGATTATTATTTTGGTGATGGTGTTTTTCGTCGGTTTGACTGTTCTTAAAAGCTGGAAATTGGTGTGTGGCAAATTGGGAGTGACAGGCAAAGCAGGATTCGGTCAGTTTACCCAAGTAAAAGTTAACGAGTTCCGCTTTTTCCTTTTCGGCAACATGTGACAACATGCCAGCATAGTAATGAAAGTTGTTGTCTAGTTGGATAAAGGCAGGAGTTAAATTGTTGTGTAGTTCGTCAATTTGTGATGCCGTTAGTTTTTTCTTAAAAATAAAGCTATCGCTAATCTGTTGAGCCGTCTGCTTGATTGTTGCAAACTCACCAGCGGCAAACGCTGAGATAATTGTTTGTACACCTTTTTGGATGGCTTGCATCTCTTGTTTGAGTAAAAGTTGTAGCTGAGGAGACAGTGTTTCAATCAAGTTGGCCGATTGAGTGAATTGATGTGCTTGTTTTGGTCGGTGCTTTTCTGTTTGGTTATGAGCATTTTCACCGGTTTTACTGACGACAGTGTTTGATAACAATGCTAAAGTTGAAGCTGTGAGTAGGGTACGCAACAGTTTTGAATCGTATAGCAATTTCATTTTTCCATTTCCTTTGATGTTTTTTATTAAACAGAGCTTTTTGTCAAACTTATGATTGTCAATAGCTTGATGAAAACATCTTGCTATTATGACTCGGCATCTTAACCGATTTGAGGTGTGTGTTAAATCAATCAGATCAAATAAATTTAAAGTTAAATTTTGTTTTTTGCGGCCTGAACGGAAAAATTCAATATCAATTATATTGAGCGCATCAATCTGTTTTTGAGATAAATCATTTTTGTTGAGGGAGTTATTACACAGATATGTTGTTAATTTTTGGGTTTGCAAAAAAGTAAAATTATGCTGAGAATTTTTTCATTTTTATTGCACTGGTAAGTTTTTGATAAGCAAGTCATATTTTAAAATGTATAACTTGTTTAGTTTTATCAGTATGGTTTTTCATTGGTCTTCAATCAGTAAAATGCTTTAACATTTTGGGTGGAGTAACAAGCGGTTTACTCTAAAAGATTGATTAGAGGTATTCATAAAACAATGAAAACAAATATATTCACATATAGTGCAGCACATTTAATGTTGCTAAGTACACTTACACCAAGTTCAATAGTTGCGCAAGATAATACTAACGTATCGGATGAGAACTCACGAATCATTATTACGGGGTCAAGGATAGCCAGAACCGAACTTGAAGGATCTTCTTCGGTCATTACCTTGACCGCTGAAGATATTCAAGCACAAGGGTTTTCAACAGTTGCCGAAGCGTTGCGTTCACTTTCGCAGGCAACTGGGTTTGTTGAATCTGAACAGGCTGCCGCAACAGTACAAAATGCTTATGCGGTCAATTTAAGAGGTTTTGGGCCAGGACGAAACCTGGTTTTACTTAATGGTCAGCGTATTTCTGACTATCCAATGCCATTTGGTGGCGAGAGTAACTTTGTTAATCTGGCACAAATTCCTGCAGGGATCATTGAGCGTATTGAGATAATGACCGGTGGCGCATCATCTATTTATGGATCGGATGCTATTTCAGGGGTTATTAATATTATTACCAAAACTGCCGTGAGTGACCATCAAATCAGTTTAAGAGCTGGTACTACAACTGAAGGTGGTGGTGACACTTATCGTATTCAATTTTCTGGTGGAAAAAATTTCGCTAAAACCAATATGACTTATGCACTGGAGTATTTTAATACCGGGCTGATCACGGGTGATGATCGAGATTATCTTGATAGTATCGATGATATTCCTGCGATTAATGCTAACGACGGTTATGGCTTGGGCTGGCTGATTAATACGCCTTTTCAAGATGCAGATGGTGACGGGTATCCCTTTGTTGATCCTGCTGGAATTTGTGAGCAATTTTCCTCGTTCAACCGTGTATTATTTCCAGCACCAGGTGAGCCCGGTCAACCATTACCCTATGGTGGGTATTATTGTGATTATGACAATATTGGTGAAAATAGTTTACGTAACGAAAGAGAATGGCTTAATGCGTTTTTTAACGTGAGCCATAACTTAGGCGAATATCGCGAAATTTATGCGACTATTATGTTATGGGATAATACTTCTGAATCGATTCCTTGGGAGCGGTTTTATTTTTTTCAGACACCACAAATTGACGCACGTCGCTTATTTTCAATTAATGAATTAGGTACGCGCAGTGAGAAATTTGATGAATCCAGCTTTAATATTTCTGCGGGGATGCGTGGTACTTTTGGTGAGACTAATGACTATGAAATTAATCTCTCGCATAGTATTGCCAAGTTTAAAAATACGGGCTTTGCATTTAAAACCAATGCGGTTAATCAATATTTTTTATCAAATGACACCGTCACTGATCCCTATTATCCACTTAATCGAGAAAATTTTGATAAACCACTGACCCCTGAAATTTATCAGACTTTATCGGGTGAGTATTATAATGATGCGGATTCACACTCGACAACGCTACAAGCAATTCTTTCTGGTGAGTTGTATGAGAGTGCGACGGAACCTGCTGGATATGCTTTAGTGGTAGAATATGCTAGCCAGAAATATGATATTGACCCAGATCCTAATTTATTTAGTACTGGTGATGACCCATTTTATTTTATGGGGTCAACTATTGGCGGTGGCGAACGTGATCGTTATGCTGTTGGCTTTGAAGTGAGATCGCCGCTTGGTGAGCAAGTCATTTTAACCAGCGCTTTGCGTTACGATAAGTATGATGATGAAACCGATGTTGATGATGCATTAACCTATAATGTCGGTGTTGAGTTTCGTCCATCGGAAATGCTTTTATTGCGGGCTAAAACGGCAACCAGTTTTAGAGCTCCTGACATGCACTATGTTTTTGCTGAGCAAACCGAGTTATTTGGTGTTTCTCAAGATACCTATTTATGTCGCTTAAATGGTTTTGGAGATGATTGCCCATTTCGTCAATCGGTGGATATTATTTCAGGTGGATCTAAACAGCTCAAAGAAGAAGAAGGGAAGTCAAATAGTGTCGGTTTAGTGCTACAGCCAAACGAAAACTTTTCGGTTTCTCTCGATTACTATGAGTTAGAATTAGAAGATATTGTCGTCTCTATGAATGTTGAAAAGCTCTTGTCGCGTGAAGCCGATTGTTTAATTGGTCAAAAAGAAAATGGTGATTCGGTTGATAGCTCCTCAGCAGAATGTACCGATGCGCTCAATAGAACTATTCGCACGAATGATGGGTTTTTAACTGGTGTTAGTTTGCAGCCGATCAATAATTCATTTTTAGAACAAAATGGTGTTGATGCCAATATTCGGTACACCTTACCAACTGCCGACTCGGGACTATGGCGTGCAGAACTGAGTTACAGTTATATTCTGGATTACAATATACAAGAGTTTTCTGATGATCCGGTTGAAGATATTCGCAAACAATTTGAACCTTATGAAAAATTGCGTTTTTCAGTATTATGGGCAATGGCCTCATTTGATATCAATTTGTTTGTCAATCGTATAGGTGAGACGGCTTTATTTGATGAAACTGGAATGATAGATCCTTGGACAACTTATAACTTGAACTTGGGATATCAGATAGATGCACAATCCAAGTTGGAGTTGATTATTAATAATTTGACCGATGAAGAAGCGCCCGTTGATACAACCTCGGTGGTGGTTCCGTATTTCAATGCCGGAGTTTACAATGCATTTGGACGAGAAGTTTTTGTTGAATACAAATATCGTTTTTAAGTGGGCTTAATTTTTTACTAAACTTATGCCAGAAAATTTAAAATTTCTGGTATAAGCTGTTAGTAAAGAATCTAACACAACTAAAATAATTAAAGCATATAACCTAATCAATATGTATGATTTAATAAAAAGTAAATGCTCAGATTAGCGATAAAGTTATTCGCGAGTTGAAGCCTCAATCATCAATCTTTAATACAAGTATCATTGTTACGCTGAATATCAAATACCGATTTATTTAACTACTGGCTCGAATCATATCCGCTGCTTTTTCTGCTATCATCGTTGTTGGGGCGTGTGTATTGCCTGAAGTGATGGTGGGCATAATCGAAGCATCAACTATACGCAACTTGTCAATGCCAATGACTCTTAAGCGACTATCAACGACAGCCATGGGATCATCACCCATTTTGGCTGTACCCACTGGATGAAAAATTGTTGTACCAATATTACCAGCAGCTTGCGCTAACTGTTCATTGTTTAAAAATTCGATGCCTGGCTTTATCTCTTTTGGGCGATAGGCTGACAGTGCGGGTTGAGCAACAATTTTGCGGGTAAGACGTATTGCATTGGCGGCAACTACTCGGTCCCGTTCGGCAGACAGGTAATTTAATTTTATTTTGGGTTGTATATATGGCGAATCTGATTGTAATTGAATGTTGCCCCGACTTTCTGGTCGAAGGTGACAAACGCTCGCGGTAAATGCGGGATATGGATCAAGCGGATCACCAAATTTTTCTAAGGATAATGGTTGGACATGATATTCCAGATCCGGTCTACTCAGTTGTGGATCCGATTTGGCAAATACACCAAGTTGACTGGGGGCCATCGACATAGGGCCTGAGCGTTTGATTAAATATTCAAGACCAATGTTCAATTTTCCCCACCAGCTGTTTACTTGCTGATTGAGCGTTTTTACACCAGAGACTCGAAAACTACAGCGAATTTGTAAGTGATCTTGCAGGTTTTCACCTACACCAGGTAAATGATGAACCACCGGGATATTAAACGATTGTAAATGATGGCTGGGACCAATGCCCGATAACATTAATAATTGCGGTGAACCAATTGCACCTGCAGATAATATCAGTTCTTTATTGACCGAAAATTCTCGTCGCTGATTATGCTGATTGATTTGGATACCGCGAGCAGATTTACCATCAAACAATATTTTCTCTGCTTGAGCTTGGGTTAAGATAGTTAAGTTGTCACGATAGGCGGCTGGTTTTAAAAAGGCTTTTGCAGAGCTCCAGCGCCAACCCGATTTTTGATTCACCAAAAAGTAGCTTACGCCAGCATTATTTCCTCGATTAAAGTCATCAATTTTGGGAATACCAATAGACTCACAAGCATTGGCAAACGCATCTAAAATCTCCCATGACAAGCGTTGCTTTTCAACTCTTAGTTCACCATCGGTTCCCTGATATTTGTCATCAGCTAAAAAATGATTTTGTGATTTAATAAAGTAAGGTAAAACATTTTTCCAGCTCCAGCCTGGATTACCCAGTTGTTGCCAATGATCATAATCTTCAGATTGTCCGCGCATGTAAATCATACCGTTAATTGATGAACAGCCACCCAGCACTTTTCCTCGTGGATAATTTAAAACACGTCCGTTCAAACCTGGTTCGGCTTCTGTTTTAAATTGCCAGTCAGTTCGCGGGTTATTCATACAATACAGATAGCCTACAGGAATATGCACCCACGGATATCGATCATCTTTACCAGCTTCAACTAGCAGTACGGTAGTCTTTGCATCTTCTGTTAAGCGATTAGCCAGCAGACAACCTGCTGACCCTGCACCAACAATAATATAATCGTAACTGGCTGCTATGCTATTCATTGTCATTTATTGTTATCTATTTTTAAAAGAAGATGTTTTCTCAATTTATTTAACGGGATGTCGGCATAATAAAAGCTGAGTGTTCTTCTGATGATGCGATACCAGCAGTTTGCCACCTACTGGTAACTGTTTTTAATCGAGTATAAAAGCGAACGCCTTCTTCGCCATGAATGTGATGATCGCCAAATAGTGAACTTTTCCAGCCACCAAAAGAGTGGAAGGCAACAGGAACCGGAATAGCAACATTAATTCCCACCATACCAACATGAATATTCCGCGAAAAATGTCGGGCTGCTTGTCCGCTTTGGGTGTAAATTGAAGTACCATTGGCATATTGGTGTTGATTAATCAGTGTAATTGCTTCATCCAGATCGTTAACACGAACAAGACATAATACTGGGCCAAATATTTCTTCTTGATAAATTGACATGTCGCTTGTCACTTCATCAAATAGCGTAGCGCCAATAAAAAATCCGGTATTGGTTGGTGCAAAAGTTTTTTGACGACCATCGACGACTAGTTTTGCTCCCTGTTCAACACCCGACTGAATGTAGTTTTTGACTTTGTTTAAATGTTCCGCAGTAATTAATGGTCCCATATCGGTATCTGACTGATCTCCTGGAGCAACTTTCAGTTGATTGATTTTGTCAACCAATATTTTACTTAGCGTATTGGCATTGTCCTCTCCGATTACAACGGCGACAGAAATAGCCATACAACGTTCACCTGCTGAACCAAATGCCGCACCAATTAGCGCGTCAGCAACTTCATGCTGAGAGGCATCGGGCATAACAACTAAATGATTTTTAGCACCACCGAGTGCTTGTACTCGCTTATTGCTAAGGGTTGCTTGTTGATAAATCGATTGTGCAACATGGGTGGAACCAACAAAACTGACAGCGCTAATTTCGGGGTGTGCTAATAAGTGTTTAACGGTTGTATGATCACCTTGTAATACATTAAATACACCGTTAGGTAATCCCGCCTGCTGTAATAGTTCGGCTAATACCAAACTGGCAGAAGGAACTTTTTCACTGGGTTTTAGTATCATACAGTTACCACAGGCAATCGCCACCGGAATCATCCACAATGGTACCATTACCGGAAAGTTAAATGGTGTTATGCCCAGACAAACCCCGATCGGCTGACGGAAACCAGTGCAGTCAACTTGAGTGCTAACATTATCTGAAAACTGCCCGCCAAGCTGCGACGATATGCCGCATGAAAATTCGATAACTTCGAGTCCACGAATCACTTCTGCTTTCGCATCGGCAAATGTTTTACCATGCTCTTGTGTAATGATTCCCGCTAAACGCTCGAGATTTTTTTCTAGAAGTTCTCTAAATTTAAATAAAACACGTGCACGCTTTGCTGGACTGGTTAGTGACCATAATGCAAAAGCCTGCTGAGCTGTTTTTATAGTGCTTTGAATCTGGTGTTCGTCGGCAATTATAACTTGTGAAACCTGCTCACCTATCGCTGGATTAAATACCGGTAATTTGTTTTGCTCCAGATTAAGATGAATTTTCCCCTGAATAAAGTGACCGATTGTTTGCACGTTTAACTCCATTTTAAATATCGAAAAGAGAGAATAAATATTCCAAAAAGTCTAACAAGTAAGATAACGACAAAAGGTGTCGTCTTTCACATTATTTTTGTGTATTTGTACATTTGAATTAGGCGAGATTTTATTGATTTCTAATTAAATTATTTAAATCCATAACTTACTTGAAATTAACCACTTTTTTATCGGGGATACATTATTTAATCTAGCTTAAAAAAATACACTACAGTTTGATTAGATAAAATAGTTGAAGGCTAAACTATTTAATACGCATGTAATAATCTTTAATGTAGAGGTCAAATTATAAATCTGAAGTGATACTAGAAATAAAAAGCATTGATTTGAAATTTGCTGAGAATAAAAATAAAGCGTAAAAAATTACACTAAAAATATTCAACTATTCACATAAATTATTCAGGTATTCGTTTGGTGACACAGAATGAAAATGCAACTTCATTCTGTGCAGTGTATTATAGTGTGGACGAATTTATGCTGCGTAACGTAGGCTATTTAAAATCGCAGCAAGATATAAACCCACGGCAAACGATGTATGCGCAATTAAACTGCGCAGCCGAGCGGTATTAGGGGCTGGTGTCTTAGATGCTGCGACACCAAATCCAAATCCAGGTTGCATAATTAAAAAGGGAAATAATACGGTCATAATGCCGAAGGTAATCGGCAATATGGGGGTTGGCTGGCTTAACCATGACTGATTAACCAGTATTAACAGGACTGCCGCAAAAATAATTCCTGTTAAATAATGAATGATCCAACCTAAAATCATTTCGCCCGGCATTGGTGCTGAGTCTATAATTTTATTGTGGGTAAATTTACCTTTTCCAAAATATAAAAACCAGCGTCCAACCAAGGCATAATTAAGTGAGGGAATATTAAAGATTTTTTTTTGTAAAAAAGCCCATAAATCCATAACGATGGTAGCTATGACACCAATAATGACTGTATCGAACAATAGATCTGAATTAAAGATCACTCTACTCCTCCATAAACAATTTAAATTGAGCACTACATAAATTGAAAAAATATATTATACATTTTAAAAACTAATTTTAATTTAATAACGCTTAGATACATTATCAATATTTATGTATTCGCGCGAAGATTATTTAATCGTTTATTAATTAAGTCAAGGAAATCTTTTTTTGTTGGCAGGGAAGGGTAGCCAACATATCGTTGCAATGCTGCATCAAAATGCTCATGTCTAGTTGGCTCAACAACCTCATAACCATCTTCTCTAATTTGCTTGATATTTCTTTTTACGGCGGGTTTATTCCACATGCTGGTGCCCATAACAGGGAAAAAAATAACTGGATATTCGGCTGCCAAAATGACAGTGGTGAGTCGATTTGTCGCACCGCCATTAGCAACAGTTGAAAGTGTATTCGCCGTAGTCGGTATTACCAGTAAAATGTCGTGATCGGCAACAATTTTAGAGGGTTTATCTGTCGGCCAGTCTACAGGTTGGTCGCCGCTGATCACTCTGTCGGCATAGATTGCCATCGTTTCTGCAGGAAAAAATGTAAGTGCTGTTGGAGTCATTAATACGCTAAGATGACAATCAATTTCTTCTTTTATCGCATTTAAATATTCGGGCAGTTTTACAATGTCAATTGACCCTGTAGTACCGATTAAAATTCTTGGTTTACTCATCTTTTTCTCAGTTGCTTGCATGGTAAATGATCCTTGAATGTCGATAAATTCAATGTTGTTGATGCTAGTTGTTTTGTCTCTTTTATTTTGACACTGATATTTTGACACTAAAAAATTGTTTGTCTTTTATTGGCAGTGTATTGGCAAGTGGGTGTATATCTACAATGCACATACCACTTGCCCTTACCGAAAATAATTTTAATATGCATTAATAGAAGTTGAGTTACAAGGTGCCTGGAGGCGCTTCACCCCAACCCCATTTGGGCATCGTTGTACGTTTTGAAGGCGGCGCATCGGGTTGAGAGTTTCTAAATGCGCGACGTGAGCCCCATTCCAGATATCCAACAAACGCTGAACGAAACTCGGGGTCGCTGGGCATACCAATTTCATCTGCTGCATCGATCATTAACTTGACCCAACGCTCTCTTTGATCGGCTCGTATTCTACGACCTCTATGTCGAGCAATCATTGATTTGAAACCACCACGTACTTCTGTATAAATTTTGGCACCACCTAACACTTCTTCAAACCACATCGCTACGTGATCGGGGTGGTCATCTTTCATTTTGGTAAATAGTGGTTCTAACAAATCATCCACGACAACCTTGGCATAAAATGTTTTCATTAGATTTCTTAATACATCTCTTCCTCCTAACCATTCGAATAAGGTTGGAAATGATTTTTCATCAAATTCTTGTGCTAATATAGGTTCTGAATTTTCATTCTTTACATCAGTTTCTGTTGCTTGTTCCACAGTTCAATCCTCATTTATTTAATTAATGTCAAGTAAAGCTAGTTTCTGATTAGCCTAACTCTAATGAAGCGATTGCTTTTATCTTTTCTGGCGTGCCTGTTGGGGGCGTGCCTCGATACATTCGATTAGTGTAAAATATTTCTGACATTCCGAGTTTAATTAACAGAGCGATTAATGAGTGACTACGCTCAGCAATATCAACGGTAACTCGACTATTGTCTGGAAGTGATTTTAATGCGGTTATAACCAGACTGTTGGCGATTTCTTCGTTATCACTATAAATTGGTCCAAGGCGGTAGCCATCAGTCGATGGACGTATGCCTAATAATCCTTGAATGCCTGCTGGCGTCTGATAAACATATCCGGTGTTGTCTTCATAGGTAAACCAATGTTGCAGAAATTTTTCGCGTCTTAATCCCATGCATTGAAAATCGTATTCATAAATGCCGGGCAGCATGGTGGAGTTAATTGTTGAAATATGTTTATTATTAATCGGGTAGTCTTCTAATAATTGCTGTCTAATTTGACCGCTAAACCTGAAGTTTTTGTAATAAGTGGTAAATCCCCACTTGGCATAGTTTTCAGTTTGCTCTGGCATACCGTCTAGTGCGAGTACAAAATCATCGAAAAACTTTAGAAAATACTCCCAGGTTTTAAGTCCATATCCTTTACCTCGCTGGTTGGGCTCAGCAAGATAATGTCCCATATGGGCATAGTGATCACCGTATCGAACACAGGAAATTGATGCGACAGGTTGTCCATTGACAAAGCCAACAAAAAAGCCATCAGGGTCGGTATGATAAAAGCAATAATGATCGTTATGACCCAGATCCCACTTTTCATAGGCTGCCCATTGTAAAGGAGCTTTCCATTGTTCAAAGGTACATCGTGCTACCTGACATTCTTCGTTTTGTAATACTGAGGTACTCATTTATTTCTCCCGTTCGATTAAATTGGTTGTTATAGCCCTAAAGATTTACTGATAATTTCTTTGAGAATTTCACTGGTGCCACCATATATTTTTTGTACTCGACTGGTTGACCAAGCTTTTCCTATAGGTGAGTCTTGAAGATAGCCCGATGCACCATGAAGTTGCAGGCAATGATCTGCGACTTTAAATTGTAATTCAGTGGTCCATAGTTTTACTTGCGCGGCTTCTACTACGCTGAGTTGGTTTTTATTAAATTTATCAATTGAGCTTTCTAAATAAATACGGGCAATTTTTAATTCGGTATCTAATTGGGCCAGTAAAAAGCGATTGTGTTGAAAGTGGCCGATAGCTTGCCCAAAAGCTTGTCGGTGTTTAACATAGTTGAGTGTTTGTTGAAAAATTAATTCTGCAAAAACGACGGCAACACAGGCAATACTTAATCTTTCTCTTGGCATGGCCCCCATAAAGTAAGCGTTACCCAGATTCTCTCTGCCAAGCAGATTTTCTTTAGGTACGCGGCAATCTTTAAAGTACAGCGCTGAATTATCACTGGCAGGCCAGCCGAGTTTTTTATAATTTTCACCACGGGTAAATCCATCAAGTCCTCTTTCAATCACTAATAGACTGATTCCGCGACCTTGCTCTTGCTGAGAAGTTTTAACCGCCGTGACAACCAGGTCCGCGTTGATGCCATTGGTGATGTAGGACTTGCAACCATTAACCAGATAATGATCACCTTGTAAAACGGCTTGAGTTTTTATGTTCGTTGTATCAGAACCACCATCGGGTTCTGTGACGGCAATTGCGGCAATGAGTTCGCCACTACATAATGCTGGTAACCAGCGCTGCTTTTGGCTATCGTTACCTAAAGTTGCAATGTAGCTTGCAGTCACATCATTATGGGATACAAAACCTGGTACATCGACGCCCGACTTAAGCATTTCTTCGATTACAATTAATGGATAGTGATAATCTGATTCACCTTGACCACCAAAATTTTCAGCAACACCTATGCCCAACATTTTTGCTTTACCGGCTTTTAACCAAAATGACTTATCAATAATTCCATTGCTTTCCCAATCATTGATTTGCGGAATGGCCTCTTTATGTAAAAAGTCACGGCAAGCATTACGAAATATTTGTTGTTTTTCAGTTTCTTTATTCACGAATGAGGTCCTTTGGTTTCATACTGTATGCGTTTTGAGTTGAGTTGCGGATTGAGCCGATAACGAATCAAACATTGATGACCTGACAGAAAGTGGGGGCTCGATTAGGTTTTTAAGGCAAGCTTGATAAACCAGATCCCATCGTTGGTAAATTGAAAAATGCCCACCTTCTATCTCAATGAGTCTTGTTTGACTAGTCGTATGATTTTGCCAGGCTTTAATCATATCCATACTGACATGCGGGTCTCGTGTACCATTAAATAGAACGAAAGGCTGGTTAACTTTGCATGATTTTAAATTTAAAAACTGCTCGCGAATGGTATAGTCTGCTCTAAGTTGATTAATGATGACTTTAGCAAAGCTGGGGTTTGCCAGTAATTTGTCTGGCGTTGCTGAATCGGCTTTGGCTCGCTCAAGAATTTTTTTATCACTCCAAAGATGCATATCATCTGGCTGTTGAATACTTGGCGCAAGCGACCCTGAAATAATACTGTAAGTGGGAGTCAGCTTATAAAGTTTTTGGAGTATATTCGTGACCGCAAAGCTGAGTACGCCACCAAAGCTATGACCAAAAGTAATCCAGTCTTTTACTCCTTTGGGTTGCTGATGTTGAAAATCCTGATAGATATAATCTGCCAGTGACTTGCTGAGTTCAGATAATGACGCAAATGTCTTTTCACGAATGAGTTTTCCACGGCCCGCTCTTTCCAGCGGAATAAACCGAATGAGCGAATCACTTGCCAGTTGATTTATCCAAGGCTGATAACTTGAAGCACTTGCACCAGCATGTGAAAAAGCATAAATGATACGTCGCGGTTGATTCATGATTGACTCCTTTGAATTAGCTGATCTGATAATTTTTCAGCAACCATGATAGTGGTCAAATTTGTTGGCATCGAAGGAATAGCGGGAAATACTGAAGCATCGAGTACGGTTAACCCGTTTATTCCATGAACGCATCCATTTTCATCAGTAACAGCATCCGGATCTTCTTTGCGGCCCATCTTTAGCGTGCCACTGGCGTGCCAGCCGGGATTAATTAAATTACTGACAACAGTTTGCATTACCTTATCGTTGTTAATGATGGTTTCAGACCAAAATAAGGTTTCTTGTAAATATTGGCGAATAGTAGGTGCTTGTAGTGTCTGCCAAATATTTCTAACGCCTGCTACCATGCGCAAAATATCTTGCTGGTCTTGAGCTATGGGTAAATAAATAAGCGGTCGCTGTTGGGGATTGGTGGATTGAATACTTATTTTGCCTCTTGCCTGAGGACGCATAAGCATGACCGAGATGCCGACTAAAGCGGGATGGGCGATGTCCTGAAAACCGGGAACTGTCGTACTGTCAATACTGTTTAATAGACCAATTTGAATATCTGTTTGCTGATCTACACCACTTTGGCTACGTGTTGCAAATTGCCGCCACGGCATACCGCTTTGACATACGCCTGGCTTAGGTACTGACCATACTACCAGTGAGGAATGGTCTTGCAGATTTTTTCCAACTCCGGGCAGCGCTTGATTCAACGGAATATTTAACGCGCCAAGATGATCCGGATCGCCAATACCTGAACGTTGTAATACTGCGGCTGATCCAATTGCGCCAGCACTTAATACCACTTCAGAACTTTGTAAGTAATATTCTTTGTCATCAACCTTAATGGTAATTCCAATGACTTGCTGATTTTCGAGTTTGACTTTATCGACAAGTGCATCGGTGATGACACTTAGGTTCTCGCGTGATTTGAGCGGCTCTAAATATGCCCGGTATACATCAATTCGTTCGGCATTAGGTGCAACATTTGAAGGAACCAGCCCAACACCTGGCGCTTCACCAATATTTAAATCGTCAACATAGTTTAAACCTTGTTTAACACTGATATCTGCGAAAGTGGCATCCAGAGGATGAATTTCTTCAGGTTGTGGACGCCGTAAGCGCATTGGTCCCTGGCTGCCGTGCAGTTGATGTTCGGCAAAATCCAAATCATGTTCTAATTGTTTATACCAAGGGAGAACGGATTCCCAAGACCATTGTTTTCCTATTTGCTGTTCCCACAAAGCAAAGTCACTTGGAAAGGCTCGCAGCGCAACAGCACCATTAACTGCCGATGAACCGCCCATCACTTTACCAAGTCGATAGTTAAATATTTTTTTGCTCGATGAGTTTTGGGTTAGTTGATTTTTAAATTCTGTAAAACTTTCGATATTTAAATGCTTGTCACGAATATTAGCGGTGTAGTCCCAGTTGTACCCCTCCAAAACCAAGCGTGAGGCATCTCTTAACGGACTGCTTTGATGATTCACATCAGATGCACCTCCAGCCTCTATCAGAAGTACTTTTTTCGCTGGATTGGCCGACAAGCGAGCGGCAGCTACGCAGCCTGCCGAGCCGCCGCCAATAATTATATAGTCGTATTCGGTAACCGAGTTTTGATTCACTGAAATGTCCATTAGGCAAACTCTGTGTCAGGCGTTTGCTCAAGTTGTGACGCTTGAGTTGTTAAGTCTGCATAATCGGGCTTTAAGCGCATAATTATTTGTGCAAACTCGCGAATGTTGGCATTAATAAATAATCCCTCAATAATTTCCTGTTCGGCAGAAGAGGGAATATCGAACTCGGTGCGAA
This sequence comes from Aliikangiella maris, assembly GCF_040719265.1. NCBI lineage: Bacteria > Pseudomonadati > Pseudomonadota > Gammaproteobacteria > Oceanospirillales > Pleioneaceae > Aliikangiella > Aliikangiella maris. Next base: position 44,638 of record NZ_JBFDAH010000020.1, read on the forward strand.
TGCTGCCTAAAATACTAACCGCATGCAGTGAGTCTCCACCAACATCAAAAAATCCCTGGTGAATGTTAATGTCGGTATGTTTAAGTTGCGCTTGCCACAAGGCAAGTAGTTTTTCTTCAACAGGATTACCTGGTTGCTGACCGCCTGAATTGTCTTGATTAAGTGTCCACGGTGAAGGGAATGACTTATGATCAATTTTGCCGTTATTGGTTAATGGGATAGTTGGCATAGCGACAAAATAAGTGGGTACCATATAGGAAGGTAAAAATTCTGTTGAAAACTGTTTTAAACGCTCGGCAATAGCCTCTTCAGATGCATTGCTGTCTTTAGCAACATAATAGGCAACTATATGGCGTTGTTTGGTATGGGGATGAATAGGGGCATGAATGACAACATGATTCACACTATCTGTTTTTAAGAGTGTTGACTCTATTTCACCCAGCTCGACGCGATAGCCATTAATTTTTACCTGACCATCTTCACGTCCTAATATTTCAATATAACCGTCTTCAATGTAGCGTCCTAAGTCGCCGGTTCGATATAGATATTCGTTGGTTACCGGATGATAAATAAAACGTTCAGCCGTTTTGGCCGGATCATTGATATAACCCTTGGCAACACCATCTCCGCCAATATAAAGCTCACCAATCACCCATTTAGGACAGTTGGATAACCATTCATTTAACACATAAAACCGTTGATTGGCGAGTGGCTTGCCGTAAGGTATGCTTTTCCATTCTGTGCTTACTGATTCGATTGGATAATAGATTGACCAGATAGAACCTTCGGTTGCCCCGCCAAGGCTAATGACCTGAGTTTGTGGTAAGTAGCTTTTAATTCGTTCGGGTAAATCAACTGGGATCCAGTCACCACTTAATAACACTAGACGAAGTTGGCTTTCGGCAATAGCCTGCTCACAAGTATCAACCATTGCTTTTATTGGTGCAGGAACCGTATTCCAAATCGTGATTTTGTGTCGTACCAGTTCAGACAACCAGCCGTAAGGTTCATTTTTTGTTGCGGGATCAGGAAAAACCAGTTTTCCACCGACACTGAGCAACCCAAAGTAATCATAAACACATAAATCAAAGCCTGATGGTACCAATGAAAGAACGGCATCATTAGCGTTGACCGAAAACTTTTGATTAATATCCAATATCGTATTGGCGGCATTCTGATGGGAAACCATTACGCCTTTGGGCTTTCCGGTTGAGCCGGATGTAAAAATTACATAGGCCAAATCATCCTGATGTTGAATAGGCAAAATGACTTCGTCAACTCGATCAAGTGTGACAGGGTGTTGAATATTAATGATAGGAAATTGGTTATTGTATAGGGCGTTATCTTGAGGCTGATTAACGAGTAAGGCTTTCGCTTCACATTGTTGTAAAATGGTATCTTTGCGTTCTAATGGGTGTGACGGATCAATTGAAACATAAGCTGCACCTGCACTAAGTACGCCTAATATTGATACAATTAAATCAATGCCGGGGGTAAAAGAAACGGCGATAATATCTCCGGGTATTATTGAGACTTCAGTCAATATACGTTTAGCTAATTGATTGGCTCGGTCAACGAGCGCGTTATAAGTAATTGACTCATTACCTTGAACTATCGCGGTGGCGTTTGGATATTTAATTGATGCAGATTTTATCAGGTTTTGCAATAGTTGCGGTTTAATGTATTGGCTTGTTGCATTAGCGTATTGTTGCTCAATTTGATCACTTAATGGTAAATTTATAAATTGGTTGTGTTGCTCAAAAATATTATCATTTAAACCACATTGATGAATGAGTTGAATATAGCTATCAAACATTTGCTCAATCATTTCATCAGGAAATAAACCGTTAATAAAATTCCAATGAATACAGGTTTGATTGTTAATTGATAATAACTGATTTTCTATCCAGACTTGGGGGGTTTTATGGCTGACGGTACTGGCAAATTCTTCTGGCCACTCATAATCATCGATAATTTTTTTCAAATTGGCATCCAGCGTATTGCTAAAAACAATTGGAAATGCAATGGTGCGATTGCTGTCACTGTTTTTATTAAGCTCTCGAATAACTTCAATACCATTGAAGCTGGAGTGCCAGCGATTTAATAATAATTCACTCTGTAATTGAATTAATCGATCAATTAACAAAGTTTCTGCTTGAGCATTGGTAGTGATTAATAAAGGTGATAAAAAATTACCTACGGTATTTTCAATTCCATCAATGGCATTTCGTCGATTGAACTGTGAACAGGTTATGGTAAAGTTTTGGTTTTTTGACCATTGGCGAATGACTTCAATATATAAACCTAAAAATAAAACTTCGAGGGTGATGCCTTTTTTAGCACATACTTTTGAAAGTCTTTCAATAAGCTGGTTGGATAAATTTTTTGTTTTTCGATAAAAAGCAGGCTGGCGAATTTGTTCAGCGGCCTGACTGATTGGCAGCTCAGGTGATTGGCCAATTTGACTTAGCTTCTCCAACCAAAATATTTTATCTTGGTGATATTTCACAGAGTTTTTAATAGTGTTTTCTTCTTCAATATAATGTGAGAAGTTAGCTCGATTAATAGGCACCAAGCGAGAGTGTTGATAAAGTTGATGCCAATCTCTTAACAGTATTTGAATACTCCTAAAGTCAATCATGGTTAAGTCAAAATATAAATGCAAACAAACCTTTTGTGCTGTTAATTTGGATACTTTAGCTTGAATTAATGGCGGATGCTCAAGCGATAGCACTTGATTTTCCATTTCATAACGAGTTTTTTGTAGGCTTAATGATTGTTCGATTTCAGTTAAGTCTTCGATAGGAATAAGCTCGACGGATATGTCAGGTAAGTTATTGTGTATGCGTTGTGACTGATTGTTATGTACTGCAGCTCTAAGCATTGGATGCAATTGAATAAGTTGTCTTAAGCTTGACTCAAGTTTTGCAATATCAATATTGTTTAAGTATTTTTCTTGGTACATGCAGCTAGGTATACCGCCTAACTCGATGCTGCTTGTCCTGCCAATAATAAATGCATATTGAATATCACTAAGCGGAAATTCATCGATAGCTCGGTTTTGTAAACTCAAATTTTGTTCCGCATGATTATAAACTGGCGTAAATCCATTATTAAATGTAATGATTATGCTCTCTAAATCCTGAGAAATTAAATTTTCACTTAGTTTAACCAGCTTGTTTCTTTCTGTTTTTTGATTGGTAATACGTAAGCCCAGTTTTTCTGCGGCTTCAGCTAAATTGTCCATTGATAACCTCTTTAATAATGTCATATATGAATTAGTCCGCAAGTGTTAGCTATGTTTAGCTAAATAATATTAAATGTTGGATTGTAAATTTTTGATTTTAAGTTGCTCGTCGATTGTTAACCTTTTAAAATTTGTGATTACTAAATTTTTTAATTGAAATGTTTTATTTCAAAAAGTTTGATTTTTAAATCCAAAAAAATAAGGCGTTGCTGTTTCGTGTTCTTGACGACTTGCATGACAGGTTGGTCGTGTAAATGTTTTTAACTTTTATTTTTAATCTAAATATGTTTGATTTTTGATAGAGCGAAATGGTTCACAAAAGGTTTCGATTGCTTATTTGTCTAAGAGTTTTTGTTTTTGTTTTAATCGCTATTGGAGTTTGCTGAGAATTGGCGTTTTTATTGTTGGCGTTTTTTATGTTTAAAAATAGAAAAAAATATTTTTTGAAAAAAATAAAAATGACGATTGTGTTGTTATTGTTTTTATGTTGTTTGCTGGAATTTTTATATATTGATTCTTTATTTAAAAATAAAGTGAAAAAAATTGAATTTTTTATTTTTGGCTGGCAGTCGATATTTTTGTTACACGGAGGTTGTGTAGGTCAATGAAGGAGGCGGATTTATTAATTGGGTATGCCCAAGTAATTAATGAATAAAAATGAGTGATTTAAAGAAGAATATTTAATTTGGCTTTGAGTCGTTTTTCTTAAAGTGAATGAACATAACTTATCTTGTGGTAAAACAAAATTAACACTCTCATATTAAAACTGAATACTAGGTAATATGTATTGCTCCACCAGTTTAAACGGCAGGTTTTGCAAATCATTTGTGTAATTATGTCCGGTAAAGGCAATAATTAAATCATAGTTAGGAATGATGATAATGAACTGGCCACCATGTCCACGAGTCGAATAAAAACTTGTTTTATGGTCGGTATCGTCAAACTCACCAAGCCACCATTGATAGCCATAACCGGAGGCATAGTCGAGATGCAGATCGACGCTCTTACGTAGCGACTTTTCAACCCACTGTTTACTGATAAGCTGCATGCCGTTCCATTGACCATTGTTAAGGTAAAGTTGACCAAATTTAGCCATATCACGAGTTTTTAAAAACAGCCCACTTCCGGTATTGGCAAGCCCGGTCGGCGTCATATGCCAATCTGCTCGATTGATTTGCAGTGGATCAAATAAAAAGGTTTGTGCAAAGTCTTTCAGTGGAATGCCTGTTTTATTTTGAATGACCGCTCCCAGTGCAATTGAAGCGACCGTATTATAGGCGTAGGTTGTGCCTGGCGATGAATCCATCGGTAAGTCGAGCAGTGCTTTAACAAAGTCACTGTTATTTTCAGAAAGGTCAGTCAAGCTGTTTTGGGCATCAGCAAACGGGTAACTCCATTCATCCCACTGCAATCCTAACCGCATAGTAAGCGTATCTTCGAGAGTGATATTTTCTTTTTGCTCGCTCCAGTTTTGGTAAAAGGAATAGTTAAATTGCTTTAATAAGGGAGCGGATAAGTCGGGTATGAAGCCTTGATCATGGGCAATGCCAAACAAGGCTGAGACAACACTTTTACTGGTTGAATGCATTAAATGACGCTCTAAATCGCGATTACCTACCCAATCGTCATATTGGCTGAGTTCATCTCGAAAGTCTTGGTGAAGCAGTAAGGTGTTGTGGCGTACAATTGAAATAGAGTCAATGCCGGGGTAAACACCATCAATAATTTGTTGAACCATTCGACTGATGCGGGGTTCTTCAATATCAAAATCGGCTAAATGACCAATTGTCCATCCGTCATTGGTGGCTTCGGGAATCTGGTATTGATATTTTTGTTCCGATTCACTCGGGGTGACGGTATTTTCTTTGGTACAGCCAGACAGGACCACTAAGAAGAGCGATAGCACGAAGAGAATACGAATAGGATAATTGTGCATGGTTGTTATCTGTACAAAGTGTTACTCAACTAATTTTGTGAATGGCCTGTTTACTAACTAAAAAAAGTGGTATTTGTTCTCGCTATTACACCCGACTAGCCGCGATCAAGGCATACTCTATTTAGACGATAGACAAAATACCAATAGTTTGTGGCTAAGTTCAAGTAACTTATGCCGAATTTGTGGGGAATTTGGGATTTCCTGTGGTGAAAGCTCGTTCATTTTGTCGAGTTGTCTATTAATTGCTTGTTATTTGTTCTATTGGCACTTGTACGATTGGCGTTTATTCGGTAGACACTTGTTTGGTTAATCTCGATAAGGTGCTAATCAGGCGAGATCGTAAATATTGGTAGATTAATGATATCGGTTGATATACTGGAACTGACCAATAAATGAAAACATCATCGGGTTAAGCTGGCTTCGCGTTTTGTTTGGCTTGACTGGTTATATTCATGAATACTACGCTGTTGATCTTGTTTGGCACGTTTTTTTGCTTCGCTGGCTAATGCCGAGTAGTGTTCAACCGAGTTAATCGATTTATCTGATTTAACAATACCAACTGAAATCTGGGCCAGGGGAAATTGACGCTTAATACCGTAGCGATCATAGCCCGTTAACTCGCCTTGTTTAATATGTTCTTCGGAATAAAATAAATGCTGACTGGCATTAAATTGTTCGATTACCTGCTGACAACTGGTGTGATAATTGCTTTCCTGGAAAATTACAATAAAGTCATCTCCACCAACGTGACCCACAAAGTTAATATTGGGGTTGCTATTTTCTAGAATGATATTCGCTAAAGTCTGAATGACTTGATCTCCTTTACTGTATCCATAAACGTCATTAAAAGGCTTGAAATTATCAATATCAAAATAGGCGAGATAAAAATCCCGCTTTAATTTGATTTGTTGTTCTATATGCTGATTGATTGGCACATTACCTGGCAACATAGTCAGTGGATTGGCATAGCGCGCATTATTTAATTTGATTGTGGTGATTTTTTTTAATAACTGGCGAGTACTGCCCATACCAATATAATGATCATTATGCGTTATGACAAAATATTGTCTCACATAACTTTCATCTTCATTCGTTAATAATTCACTCACTTGTTCAAGAGAGGTTTCTTTGTCGACAATGATTGCAGCAGGTAAAACATAGGCGCCAACTGGCTTTTTAAAATGTAGTGCCCGACCATAATCGGTAGAAAATAATTCCATAATTCTTGATTTATGAATGAGGCCCAAAACTTTACCCTGATCTACAACGGGTAAGGTCGTATGGGTTGATGGATTTTGGAATAGCTCCCAGATATTGGCGAGTTTTTCTTCTTTGTTAAGTGGTTCAACCTGCTGGCAAAGACTTTGTATTGTTTCGTAGTAAGTTTTGGGGGAAATTTTTTCAGGCATCTCAACCAAATTAGTCGTAATTTGTTCTACCGGTGGATTGTTGCTGGGTTTAGCAATGTAATATCCTTGACAAATTTCAATACCAATATTTTTTACGGTTGTCATTTCATCTTCTGTTTCTATTCCTTCAGCGATGACTTCACATCCGAGGCTTTTGGCAATATCGCTGATGCCTTTTATAAATTCTCTTTTTACTGAGTCGCGGTCGATGCTACTAATAAAATGGCGATCAATTTTGACAAAATTAGGACGCAGCTCTGACCACAATCTTAAATCGGAATAACCTGCGCCCAAGTCATCAATTGCCGTTCTGAAACCTTGTGAACGATAATAGTTAAGTGCATGTCTGAGCGCACCAATATCGAGCGTTGGGTATTTTTCTGAAACCTCTATGACAATCTGATTAGGGGAGAGCGGCGTCTCTTCTACCAAGCGAATTGTTTCACCTTTAGGATAATTAGGCTCTAGGAGTGCCATTGGACTGATGTTAATAAACAGTAAGCCATCGAACTGCCGCTCAATAAAGGCATCAATGCTTTTTTCACGACACAGCAATTCGAGTTCTGGCAAGCGACCAAGCCGAGTTGCCGCTTGAAAAAGTTGTTCTGGAGAATGTAATGGGCTATCTGAGGGGCCACGAGTCAATGCTTCAAATCCTAATATCTTTTTACTTCTCACGTTAACAATGGGTTGAAAAACAGAAGTGATATTTTGACGGCTGAGTATTTTTTCTAATTCAAGGCGGATTAATGAATCATTCATTGGGCTACATCAAACAATTTTAACTGCAGTAAATAGGGACACGGATATGGTTTTAGTCTGGTGGAATAACATGACAAATTTGTGAAACAGAGTAAAAAATTTAGTTATTGCTAATATAAATAAGTATTTTACTATTAGTTTGGTGAATCAAAGGCAAAGTGATTAAATGAATGCGTTGTTTAAAATTAAATCAGTTTGGAGATTGAAATGGTTCAATCGGTTATTTAATCTGACAACAAAAATAGTCTTTCAATAACCGACTTTAAGAGATAAGGAAATGGTCGAGAAGTCGATTAAAAGTTTATAGAAAATGTTATGCCGCTAAAAACTTCAGCTTCAGCTTCCCAATTGCGGCTGTCAATTTCACGCAATTTACTGAACGCTTCAATACCTAGGCCGCCCAGTCGAAAGCCTGCACCAATACCCACATAAGCGTCTATATTGTCATCATAGTGATCATGATCATGATGAGAATCGTTGGTATAGAAAATATGATCATCTGAGTAGCGCAAATCATGAAAAATTAATTCTGACAGATCGAATCCTGCTTCAAGGTAAACTGAAAAATCTGAAAAGTGACCTACCTTAAAGGCGGCTTCCCAAGCCGTATAGTTTTCAGTATAGCCTCGCTCTGTGGTAACTTCGGCATAATTTAACGAAGTGGTTAAAATGACGCCAATCGGCGCGTCCTCATCATAAAGTTTTAAACCCGTTCCAATTCCTGCAATATAATCCTCTCCATTTGCTTCAAAGCTGTAATAGAGCATACCTTGGGGGATTTCTGTTGCTTGGGTTTGTCGTGTAAAACTCAAGCATGATAACAATAAAATCGATACGGCTAGATTGAACGAGTATAATTTCATGAAATGACTCACCTGTTTAGTAAATACTGGCCGACAATAAATCTACCGACAAAGCGCTCGCTTGTTTGTGCAACAGAGTATTCCACCTTAGTATATGAAGGGAAACTTTTTGTCTGTTGATGCGCTTGGTGTTTTGGACAGATTAAGGTCAATTACTTGCTAGCTTAACGACATTAAGCTGAATTTGAACTGAATCAAGCTTACCAGTCAAAAGAATTCTCAAATTATTTGCTGCAACTGTTACAATTAGCCGCATGAATAATATCCACAAAAAAACAGGTTAAACAAGTATGCTAACGGGTTGTCTAGACAAAATGCGTTCAGAATTAAATACTCAGGTAGATTATTATTTACCACTTGGTGAAGATGAGTTGCCGTTAAATGATTTAATTGGCCAGTCATTAAATTTAAATTTTTCAGGTCGGATATTTTGTCAGCATTGCGGAAACGTGACAAAAAAAAGCTTTTCTCAAGGTTACTGTTTTCCTTGTATGAAAAAGTTGGCTCGTTGCGATATGTGTATTATGAAGCCTGAAACTTGTCATTATCATTTAGGTACTTGTCGCGAACCAGAATGGGGCGAGCGAAATTGTTTTGTTCCGCATTATGTTTATTTGTCAAACACTTCTGGTCTTAAGGTTGGTATTACCCGCCATTCTCAAATACCTACTCGCTGGATTGATCAAGGCGCAACACAGGCAGTAATTATGTTTAAAGTAAATACTCGCCAGCAGTCAGGATTTGTGGAAACCGCCTTCAAGTCGTTAATTGCCGATAAAACAAATTGGCGTGCGCTGCTTAAAGGGAATCCCGAGCCTGTTGATTTAAAGGCTGAGGCACAAACTTTACAGCAAACACTCACCGAGAGTATCCAAAAGCTGATATCGCAATTTGGGCAAGATGAAATCGAAGTGGTTGATGAGTCGGTGGTTGAAATTAATTATCCAGTGAATGTTTTTCCTAGCAAAATTGTCTCGCATAATTTTGATAAAAATCCACAAGTGGCAGGTATTTTACAGGGCATCAAAGGACAGTACTTATTGTTTGACACTGGCGTTATTAATATTCGCAAGTTTACTTCGTATGAAGTAACCGCAGAATACTAGTTTTTAAGGCTGATGCACCGCTTTTTAATGTCATTGAAAAATCCGTGGGTCAGAGAACTGGCCTGGATATTCAATTCACCAGCAATGATAGATGAAGCGATTTTTACACCGCCATTTGCACAAATTGCCAGACACAATATAAATCAGTGGATAACCGCACTTGATTGCTTTCCCGAGCCACTTATTGCTCATTTGAGTGATAAAAATTTAAAAATGCTTGGTCCTTATTTTGAAGCACTGTGGGAATTCTTTTTTTTAAATTATCCTGGTTTTCAGCTAATTGCTAAAAATTTACAAGTTAGAGATGGTCAGTCGACAATTGGTGAGTTTGACTTTATTGTCTACTTTGAACCTACGGATGAATATTTTCACCTTGAGGTCGCGGTTAAATATTATTTGGGGATTGAGCGAGTGTTGGCTGCGTCTGCTGTTAGTCAAAATCAAGCCAATAATGGCGATAATCATGGTTATAATAATCATAGTTATAATAATGGCTATACTGAAAAGCAACTTAATGGACTGTTATCCTCACCGACAATCAGCGAGAAGGTCAATTATTCGCGAATGAACCAGTGGATAGGCCCTGGTTTGGTTGATAGGCTGGATAAAAAATTCCATAAACTGGGAATAAAACAAGCGCGTTTATCAACCACTAGCGCCGGGCGTGAACAACTTAAAATGCTGGGCATCAAGCAAATTAGCCCACAAATTTGCTTATTGGGCTATTTGTTTTATCCTCATCGGATAAACAAAAAAACTTCTGCGAGAGAGTGGGATAAAAATGTTGCTTTCACCGCCCCCATGTTACCGCCGCAATCCAGTCATAGTCAGCACAACCGAGGGTTTTGGTTAAAGGCTTCTCAGCTAAAATCCTCAGAATTAACCTCATTAGGCCGCATCGCTATTGAAAAATATCTGATGATACAAAATTTTCATGCATTTTCTGCCAACACGCATTTGCGATGGGCCGTAATTGCCAAGCCACACTGGATGGCGCCACATAGAAAAAAACACGATGAGCTGTTAACGACCGACACCTTACTGCAACACCTGATTACACATTTTAGTAAATCGACTATCCCTCAATTTATTGCCCTTTTTATTCCACTGAAACTGGTTGAAAATCATGCCAAACCAATCGAGGATTTACTCTGCACCACTCCAGATGAATCCTTCGTATCTATTGGCTTTGGCTTTGTAGTGGATGATAGTTGGCCTGTCGGTAACTAAATTATGGGAATTTTTCGCGAAATAAACCCCAATTGCCCCTGTTTCCGAGTAGAAATTAGGCTATAATTGCGCGTTCGATTTTGAGTGCATTTTTTAAACCTTATCGTTAATCAGTCAGGATAGTACATTGAGCAAAGCATTTCAGGCCGTAAAAGGCATGAACGACTGTCTACCACAAACTTCTCCCATTTGGCATTACCTAGAAAATTGCCTGCGTGAGTTGGTAGCCAGTTATGGTTACGCAGAAATCAGAACGCCGATTATTGAAAATACTCAGCTGTTTTGCCGCTCAATTGGCGAAGTAACTGATATTGTTGAAAAAGAAATGTACACCTTTGTGGATAAAGGTGAAGATAGCCTGACAATGCGGCCTGAAGGTACTGCGGCGTGTGTGCGTGCAGGTATTGAACATGGTCTGTTGTATAACCAGCAACAACGCTTGTGGTATATGGGGCCAATGTTTCGTCGCGAGAAACCTCAAAAGGGGCGATATCGTCAGTTTCATCAGTTTGGTGCGGAAGCCTTTGGTTTTGACGGACCGGATATTGATGTTGAGTTAATCGCTTTAACCGCTCGTTTATGGAAAAAGCTTGGATTTGCTGATCAAGTTGAGTTGCAGATTAATTCATTAGGCAGTAACCAAGCTCGTGAAGCTTATAAGGTGCTGTTAGTTGAGTATTTTAATGCTAATTTTTCAGCGTTGGATGAAGATAGCCAACGTCGTTTAAATTCAAATCCATTGCGTATTTTAGATAGTAAAAATCCGCAAATGGCAGAGCTGATTGGTCATGCACCTAAATTAACCGAGCATTTAGATGACGAATCTCAAGAACATTTTAAGCGTTTGTGTGCAAAGCTTCAGCAGCTTGGCATAAACTATACGGTCAATCCTACCCTGGTGCGTGGGCTTGATTATTATAACCGTACGGTTTTTGAGTGGGTAACTCAAACCTTAGGATCTCAAGGGACCATATGTGCTGGTGGGCGATATGATGGTCTGGTAACACAGCTTGGTGGACAGGCCACACCTGGCTGTGGGTTTGCAATGGGATTAGAACGAATTATTTTAATGTTAGAGTCTCAGCCTGATTTAGCTGCAAAACTTTCTGCGCCGGTTGATGTCTACATTTGCACTTTGGGTGAAAATGCCGAAACGCAGGGCAGTATGTTAGCTGAGAAATTACGCGATGATTTACCTGAATTGAAGATTCAACTGCATTGTGGTGGTGGTAATTTTAAAAAGCAGTTGAAAAAAGCAGACAAATCACAAGCGACAATTGCACTGATTATTGGTGACGAAGAGGCAACTAATCAAGCGGTTAGTGTCAAATGTTTGCGAGTTGAAAAGCCGCAACAAACTATAGCGCAGTCCTTGTTAAGTGAGCAGCTGCCGTTGTTATTTAATGAATTTATTGATTAAGCGTGGGAGTTTCAAGTGAGTTACGACACAGAAGAACAACAAATTGAAAAATTAAAAGAGTGGTGGAGTGAAAATGGTACACCACTGGTTATAGGTGCCGTATTAGGGCTGGCTGGTTTTGCTGGTTGGAAATTCTGGGATGAAAAACAAAGCACCTATCAGGCTGCTGCATCTGACATGTATATTAAAGTGACAGAAACACTGAAAACTGACACAAAAGATGGATTAACCGAGCGCGCCCAAGCGGTAAAAGATCAATATCCAGATTCAAGCTATGCGGTTTTATCAGCTTTGCATTTAGCAAAATTGGCGATTGATAAAGAAGAATTAGATGAAGCAATCAATGAGTTAAACTGGATTATCAAAGAACATGCTGATAATGAGCTGGCCAATATCGCTAAAATCCGTTTGGCAAGAATTTATATTCAGCAAGATAAAGCCAACGACGCGCTTAAACTGCTTGATGCGAATAATGAGTCCGGTTATTACGAATTGGCTCATTTGGTAAAAGGTGATGCTCTGTTGGCGCTTGGCAAAAAAGATGAAGCATTAACGGCGTATAAAATAGCCAAAACTGATGAAGAGGTTGTTTCACGTCACCCAAGCTTACAATTTAAAATTGATCAACTCAGCCAGCCGTCGACAGAAGCGGTGATGGTTTCAATTGCTGCGACTACTACTCCAACTGACAGTGATTCCAGCGAGAACCCCTCATCGGCAGAAGAAACTACTGACTCAGACAGCAATAATGAGAGTGCTTCTGAGCAACAAACTGCTAATTCTCAAGCGCAAGCAGGAGAGCTGCAGTAATGGCGTTGGTTAACAATTCAGTAATACGCTGCTTATTGTTACTGACTGCGTTGATTGTTGCCGGTTGTAGTGATGAAGTTGATATTTACGAGCCCGATCCGCTGGTTGATTTAGATAACCAGTTTGAAACTAAAGTATTATGGAAAACCAGTATTGGTGATGGCACAAATGATAAAACCGTAAAATTGTCACCGGTTTATGCCTATCAAAAAATATTCGTGGCCGATGGGTCAGGAAATGTTGCCGCGGTTAACCCTGATAATGGCGAGGTGATCTGGCAAACAGAATTAAATACAGTAATTGGTGGCGGTCCTGCGGTTGCCAATAATATTGTTGCAGTAGGGACTACTCAAGGTGAAGTCATTGTTTTAAATGCTGCTGATGGTACTGAAAAGTGGCGTCGTGCGGTTTCCAGTGAAATTATTACCAGTCCTGCAGTCGGTGATGGTTATGTGGTCGTTCGCTCAGTTAATGATAAGTTAACGGCTTTTGATGCGGAAAGTGGTGAACAGCAATGGTTGCATGATCAAACCATGCCAAGTTTGACACTACGCGGCGATTCTTCACCTGTCATTGTAGGTGGTGGTGTAATTTCTGGTTTTTCTAACGGTAAATTAGCGGTATTTTTATTGGATAGTGGGCGTTTAGCCTGGGAAAAAACGATTACTGCCCCTGTTGGATATTCTGAAATTCAAAAACTGGTAGATGTTGATGTTAAACCGCTGGTTTCAGGCACTAACGTGTATGTGGCTGCCTATAATGGTAACTTAACCAGTATTGAAGCCAGTAATGGACAAGCCATTTGGCAACGTGAACTATCAACTTTTCAGGAAATTACGTTGTCAGAATTAATCTTGTTAGTGACCCATGAAAATAGTCATGTCAGTGCGGTTGATAAATCAAATGGAGTGATTTTATGGACCCAAAAAGCATTGCATCGCCGTCAGTTATCTGCGCCAGAATCGATTGGTGATAATGTGGTCGTGACCGATTTTGAAGGCTACTTACATTGGCTGTCACGTAAAGATGGCACTTTGGTTAGTCGAGAGCATATCGATTCTGATGGTATCAGTGCGGTACCTTTAGTTATTGATAATAAAGTTATTTTATTCGGGCATAGTGGTAATCTCTATGCTGTCGCAAAGCGATAGGTTTTAGTTAATGCTTCCAGTGATTGCGCTTGTTGGGCGTCCCAATGTCGGTAAATCCACGTTGTTTAATCGGTTTACTCGAACGCGAGATGCACTGGTTGCTGATTTGCCCGGGTTAACTCGTGATCGTCAATACGGTCATGCAACATTAAATGATCACCCATTTATTATTATTGATACTGGCGGAATTACCGGTGGTGAGGTTGGGGTCGATGGTTTAATGGCAGAACAGTCCATGCAGGCTGTTCGAGAATCCGATATCACCTTGTTTATTGTCAGTGCGAGGGATGGTTTAACACCCGTAGATGAGTCCATCGCACAGCAACTGCGTTCAGAAAATAAATCAGTTCATTTAGTTGTTAATAAAATTGATGGCATGGACCAAAATACCGTGCTGGCCGATTTTTATGCACTTGGTTTTCAGTCAGTTTCAGCGATTGCTGCGGCACATGGCCGTGGCGTGGGTAAACTGATTGAAAATGTGATTTTTCCAGCCGCTAATATCAGTTTGCACGAGGCGTCTGAACTACAAAGCGAATCAGAAAACGAAAATACTGCCGACACTGGCTCGGCCGAAAGCGCTGATTTGCCAACAGAAATCGCGCCAAGTGATGATGATGCGCTGGTTGCAGAAGAATCTGAGCATGGCCCTAAACTGGCAATTATTGGTCGTCCGAATGTTGGTAAATCAACCTTAGTTAATCGTTTGTTGGGCGAAGAACGCGTCGTTGTATATGATATGCCAGGGACTACGCGTGACTCTATTTATATTGATATGCAGCGTCGCAATAAAAAGTATACGCTAATCGATACTGCTGGTGTGCGCAAGCGCGGTAAAGTCAATGAAGCCGTCGAAAAATTTTCAGTTTTAAAAACTTTGCAGGCTATTAATGATGCCAATGTCGTTGTCATGATTTTTGATGCGCGTGAAGGAATTACTGAACAGGATTTAAATTTATTAGGCTTTGCGATTGAAGCCGGACGCTCATTGGTTCTGGCGGTAAATAAGTGGGACAATCTGCCGGAAGATAAAAGAATTGATGTTAAAGAAGCAATTAGTCGCCGCTTGTACTTTGCTGATTTTGCTCGTTTAAAATTTATTTCTGCTTTGCATGGAACAAATGTCGGACATCTTTGGGATGCCGTTGATGAGGCCTATGCGGGGGCGCGAGTGAAAATGACATCGTCAAAATTAACCCGTTTGTTAGAAATGATTGTTGCCAAGCATCAACCTCCTGCCGGTGGACGCTTTAAAATTAAGTTGCGTTACGCTCATCCTGGGGGGCACAATCCGCCAAGAATTGTTATTCATGGTAATCAAACCACATCGTTGCCGAATTCTTATATTCGATATCTGGAAAAAAGCTTTCGAGAAGCGCTTAAAATTGTTGGTACGCCAATCAAATTTGAGTTAAAAGAAAGTGTTAATCCGTTTGAAGGGCGTAAGAAAAAAGTGACCGAAGAGCTGCTTGAAAAAGCTCGTCGTAATCGTAAACGTATTAAAAAGTTTGCTAAAAAGAAAAGTTGAGTTTTGTGCCAAAATTCAATTATCTTAATATCAATTGAATTGTTAGCAAAGGGCTGCACTAAGTAAAACTATTCTTTTTTGAGATTAAAGCTATTTTGGCTAACCTGAACAAATTCAACTAAGCTATTTATTAAGTTTAATTATTCGTCAGGTTAACTTTTCTTGGTGGTCAGGTGCCTTATACTCTGTGTGTTTGCCTGGTGTGTCATTCGCTTGACGATTGGCTCTGCATATGCTTTTAACCGATTTGACCGCTATCAGCTTGAACAAGGTTTATCACAAAATACCGTCAATTGTATTTTACAGGATCACTTTGGGTTTATCTGGATTGGAACACAAGATGGTTTGAATCGATTTGATGGCTATCAATTTGTTGCTTTTCAAGACGATAACAATAGTCCCACCGCTATTTCAGATGATTTCATTACCGCGCTGCTATTGACACGAAATAATGAATTATGGGTCGGTACTCGCAGCGGTGGACTTAATCAATTTCACTTTCAAACGGAATCTTTTTCTCATTATCGTCAGTCTACTCAAACGGGAATGAAATCAAGCGATCGTATTTCATCGATGATAGAAATTGACGATAATGAATTCTGGATTGGAACCTCGGGTGGGATTAATCGATTTGCTAAAAAGTCAGGACGTTTTTCTCTGGTTTCAACTAAGTTTGATGACAAACAACTAGTTGTCTCGCAATTATTTCAAGACTCAAGTGGTGCAATTTGGGTCGCAACTGATCACAATGGAATTATTAAATTTACGGGTGATAATTTTCAACATATTGATTACTACAATACTCGCAATACGCCAACTTTACTCTCCGATAAAATTAATCATTTTTTTCAGGACTCTCGTGGCTATTTATGGATAGCGACAGACAAAGGAATTAATCGAATTGCTTTGACCGGTCAGTTGGTTAATCAACATAGTGTTGCGAATAAAAGTCAACTATTAGTCTTTGAACAGTTTTTCTATGACGATGACACAACAAGTGTGCAAAATGGTCGAGCTGTCAGAGATTTTGCCGAAGCCGAAGATGGAAGTGTTTGGATTGCTACCGAAAATGGATTAAGCCAGTTTCAACCCGATAACCGGCAGTTTATGCATCTTGCTCACGATCCTAGTGATGAATATTCTATTGGTGGAAATTCTATTAATACGATTTTTATTAGTGAAGATAATGTTATTTGGTTAGGATTATTTTCTCGTGGACTAAATAAGTTTGCTATTAATACCAAGCATTTTCAGCATTTCAAACAAAATCCCTATGATCCGAACTCTTTAAGCAAAAATAATGTATGGACTTTTGCTGAAAAAAATCCTCATGAAATTTGGGTTGGAACTGATGGGGGCGGGGTAAATTTATTTCATACAAAAAGTCAGCGTTTTACCCATTATAAGCATGATCCTAAAAATAAAAATAGCCTTTCAGACAATAGAGTTTGGGCTGTTTTACAAACAACACCCGATGAGCTGTGGGTAGGAACCTACGCCAGTGGATTGAATCGAATCAACTTAATAACTAATCAAGTTGTTCATATGCGACATGATAAAAACGATGTATCTACACTTAGCGATGATCGAATTATTCATTTATACCAGGATAGCCAAAAAAATATCTGGGTTGGTACACGCAATGGACTGAATCGCTTTGATGAAAAAAATAATCGGTTTGTTCGATACTTTCATGAATCAGATAATGAGAACTCGCTATCGGGCAATTTCATACTGAATTTTATTGAAGATAAAAAAGGCCAGTTTTGGATTAGTACTTATGATGCAGGCGTTACACATTTTGACCCGCGGCGTCAGCAGTTTACTCGATTTCGTTACATGCCAAATAATTCAAATTCAATTTCAAATGACAAAGTAATGTATACAATGGTTGCCAGTGACGGCATGATTTGGGTCGCCACTTATGGAGGAGGAATAAATCGAATTGACCCTTTGAGTGGATTAATTCGTCGTTTTGATAAACGACATGGGCTCAATAATAATTCTGTCTATGCGCTGCTCGAAGACTCAAAAGGTTATATTTGGCTATCATCAAATAGCGGTATTTCTATGTTTGATCCTGTTGCAGAAAGCTTTACCCATTTTTCATTATCTTCCGGTCTACAAAGTTCTGAATTTAATAGTGGTGCTTACTTAAAAGCTTCAGATGGTTACTTTTATTTTGGTGGTGTAAATGGATTTAATCGTTTTTTACCAGAAGCGATTAAATCGGCTGATGTTAACTTGAACGTTATATTAACTCAATTAAAAATTTTTAATCAAACAGTAGACGTGGCCGTTAATAGCGAACAACTTCAATCGCCAGAAAAGTATCATTTAAAAAAAGCGATTTACCTTACAGATGAAATTACATTAACCCATAAAGAGTCATTGGTTTCATTTGAGTTTTCGAGCTTGAATTATAATTATGCCAATGAAATTATTTATCAGTATCAATTAGAAGGGTTTGATGAAGACTGGATTACTGCTGGCAACAATGCACGTAATGCTACCTATACTAGTCTTCCTCCCGGCAAATATCGCTTAAAACTGCGCGCTAGAGTTGGACAGAGCCCTTGGGGCATTGCTTCTGATACGCTTGTTGTTAAAGTCAAAGCGGCACCTTGGCGATCTGGATGGGCCTACTTTATTTATGTGATGTTACCGTTAAGTATTATTCTGGCGTTTGTTTACCAACGATTACAACAGTATAAGCAGTTAAGTAAAAGTGAAGCGCGACTCGCTTTTTCACTATGGGGAAGCCGTAATCAATTATGGGATTGGGATTTACAAACTAGCACTATTATTTTTTCCTCTGGAAAGTCACAAATAAGAGAAGAACAACAAGTCGAGCACTTTGATTTATTCGCACTAAAAAATGTGGTTCACCCTGATGATTTTCAACAAGTTGAATCTTTATTTGAACAACACATTCATGATAAAACTGCCTATCTTGATGTAATTTATCGACGTAAAAATAATGCAAAACAATGGCATTGGTATCGTGCCAGGGGGCGTGCGGTGAGTCGCCAAAAAGATGGTTTAGCGAATCGTATTGTTGGTACGCTTGAAGATGTTGATGAACTGGTTAACGCACAACACGAATTAAAACAGCTCAATGAGAAACTTGAATTTCGCGTACAACAGCGTACGGCTGAACTATCCACAACTTTAAAAGAGCTGAAAGCAACACAGAAACAACTGGTTGAATCTGAAAAAATTGCATCATTGGTTGGGCTTGTTTCTGGTGTTGCCCATGAATTAAACACGCCATTGGGAATAATGTTGACGGCAATCAGTCATATTGAAGAAAACTTTTCTAGACTACTTGGCAAATTACACCATCAAGCACAATTGACCGAGGAGTTACAATCGATAGAACACTCGTGTTTAAAAGGGTTTCAATTAGTTAATCAAAGTATTAATAAGTCGATTCGACTAGTACAAAACTTTAAATCTTTGTCGATGCATGATAACGTTGATAAACCGGAAGAGTTTTACTTGAAGTTTCATATTGAACAGGTTGTTCAGTTGCTTAAAGTACAAAATCATGCAGATCAATTAGCAGTTCATATTCGTCAGTCTGCTGATATTCAAATAAATACCTTTAAGGATTCCGTTGCTATTGTTATTGAAGAATTGATCGAAAATTCAATTTTACATAGTAGTCTTTCGATCGACCAGTTGAATATACAAATAACCTTTACCGTCAAAGATGATTGGGTTGAACTGATTTATATCGATAATGGTAAAGGTGTTACCGCAGAAGATTACGAAAAAGTTTTTGAACCTTTTTTTACTACCAGGCGATCTTCGGAATGTTCAGGGTTGGGATTAACGATTATTTATAATCATATTACCCAAAAACTGAATGGCACAATCAGGCTAGATAAAAATATAAAGCATGGCGTTAAAATGGTTATTGCATTTCCTAAATATAGTCAATCGGAATAATCTCCCCTCTGACTTATAATAATTATTTTTTAATAGTGGTTTGATTTTTTTATGTCAAGTGCTGATAATTCAAAATTTAATTAGTTAATTGAGCGTTTGGTCAATCGCTCCAAGTACTATCTCTAACTAAAATCATGTCTTTAACAATTAAAGTTAATGTGATTTCTACCTCATTTTCGACCCTCTCTATCATTTTCCGGCTGTAATTCACACTTAAGCAGAATGAGTTTTGTGTAATTTTGCACACAAAATAAATGATCATTGTGTGCAAAAAAATTGTTATGCTATTCCTGTATCAATTACCTGATTAAGTAGTGCAGGATATTTGATTTTTTGGTTCGTTTGAGCAAATAGCTCACTTATCCAAGTCAATACACCAAAGAAAATAAGGTAAAAGTATGAAATTTATAAAAACAATATTAGCGACCGGTGTTATGGTTGCACTAGCGGGAAGTAGTCTTTCTGCTAGCGCAAACACCGATCGAGACACGTCAAAACAACAAATCAAAGGACCGAATACTACATCTGCCATTGCGCCAGTTGAACCAATGCCTGATGCGTTAAGAGAAATTTCTCATCAACAATTTAACCAAAGTCTGCAAAAGTTTAATCAAAACCCGCAAACGAGCAATTCGATGACCAGCAAAGCCTTGGCAACTTGTACCGCAAGCGAGTACGCCAATCGTTCTGGTCAATCACTGGTTGATTATATTTTAACGCAGGATATGTATTGTATTAACGATTTGTTTGAAGCTAACTCAACCAGCTTTGCTGCATTTACATCGGCAAAAATGGTGACCGTTGCCAATGCGGCGGCAAGTCTGGCACAAAGTTATCGTTTGGGTGATTCATCAACGATTAATAATCTTTATTACTTTTTACGCACTGGCTATTATCATGAATATTATAGCCCCGATCGTGTTGGTCCTTTTGGTAGCGATGTTAAAAATGCTATTCGCGGCGCACTGGATAGTCTGGTAAACAACGCGGATTTTTATGGTAATTCAGAAGAGCACGGCAAGGCAATTTATGATGCGATTATTCTAATTGATAGTGCAGGTGAAAATACGCGTTATTTGCCGATGATAAAAGAGTGGTTGTCGCGCTGGAATTCCGGTTACGCTAATTCTTTCAGTATGCGTTCTGCCGTGAATAATATTTTTACCGTGTTATTTCGTGGACACTATAACAATGATTTTATTGCCGCGACCGCTAGTGATACCACATTGATTCGCTCACTGGGTAGCTTTGCTCGTCAAGATTGGATGCTAGGCACTGAAAGTCAATTTATGCAAGAAAATGCTGGTGGCGAATTAGCTCGTTTTTTACAGTATACCAATGCTTCGGTTTACTCAACTGTTCAATCCGAAGTGAGCAGTGTACTTAATCGTTACAGTTTAAACGGTAAAGGTCGTTCTGTCTGGTTACGCGTCGCGACAGTGGTTGATTATTTAGATAAATGTTCCGAATACAATATTTGTGGATTTAAAGAACAACTCGAAGCACAAGTGTTACCATTAACTCACACTTGTAGTTCATCATTAGTGATGCGTGCAGAAGATATTACAACCGCGCAATTTAATGAATCGTGTAACTTGTTAACGGTACAAGAAAGTTATTTCCACCAAAAGCTGCAAACCAATAATACGCCGGTTGCTAATGACTATAATACCAATCTTGAAATGGTGGTGTTTGATAATAGCAGTAGTTATCAAACAAATGCAGGTGTTTTATTTGATATTGATACCAATAATGGTGGGATGTACCTGGAAGGTGATCCGTCTGTGCAAGGTAATCAGGCTCGCTTTATTGCCTATGAAGCAGAATGGATGTTACCTGAATTTCATATCTGGAATTTAACGCATGAATATGTGCATTATTTAGATGGTCGTTTCAATTTGAAAGGTGATTTTGCCGATTCAAAAACAGGTACACATAAAACTGTTTGGTGGATTGAAGGTCTGGCTGAATATATTTCTAAAAAAGACTTAAATGATACGGCAATTGAACTGGCGCGCACCAAAGCTTATTCGCTAAGTAGTGTATTTAATAATACTTACAATAGTGGACAAGATCTGGTTTATCGCTGGGGATATCTGGCGGTTCGTTTTATGTTTGAAAAACACCCCAGTGATGTGCAACGCGTTCTTAGTTATTTCAGAGCGGGTGATTATGATGGATATCTAAGTTACATTAAGGGTATTTCCACAAGCTATGATAGTGAATGGAATACTTGGTTAGGTACTGTACAGAGTACTGATACCACCGACCCAACAACCGAAGGTGAATTAACTAATGGTGTTCCTGTCACAATTGCAACGCCAACTGGTAGTGGTGATTTAGAATTTTTTATCAAGGTACCTGCTGGTGCGACTAATCTGTCGTTTACTACATCAGGCGGTAGTGGTGATGCCGATATTATGATGGCTTATAACCGTGTCCCTACACCGACCGATAATGACTGTCGTCCATATAAAAGTGGTAACAACGAAACTTGTTCTGTGGCACAACCGCAAGCGGGTAAGTACTTTCTGGTTGTTGAAAACTACTCGGATTATGCCGGAGTATCACTGGTTGCTCAGTTTACCCCAGGTGATGATACACCTAAAAGTGGCCAATTAACAAAAGGCCAAACTGTCACTGTCGCTTCTCCTGCTGATGGCAGCAATCTGGAGTTTTATATCGATGTACCAGCCAATGCAACTGATTTAACTTTTGATATTTCAGGCGGTAGTGGTGATGCGGATATTATGGTCGCCTATAACCGCGTACCTACGCAAAGTGACTACGATTGCCGTCCTTATTTAACGGGTAACAATGAACAATGTCAGGTTGCGCAACCGCAAAGTGGCCGTTGGTATGTAGTGGTAGAGCGCTATAGCGACTATGCCAATGTTGCTTTAGTGGCAGATTATGTAACTGGTACCAGTAACGCTTGTGACGGCACTACCTCGGTAAATGGTGGGCAGTTGCAAAGTGATACTCCTGTGTGTGTTGCCGGTAGCAGTAATCCTTCATACTTTTCAACCTACATTAATGCTGGCACCAGCAGTCTCACTATTCAAACCTCGGGTGGTACTGGCAATGTTGACGTTTACGCACGTTCGGGTAGCTGGCCATCGACCAGTACTTATGATGCGGCATCAACACAATCTGGTAATACCGAATCAATCACTATCAGTAATCCGCCATCTGGCTGGTTTTATATTAGCCTGGTAGGAAGCCCTGATTTTGCAAATACCAGTTTGAATGTTGTCCATCAGTAAGTAAACCATATAACTAAACTTCGACGGCTTTTCCCCAGTGTTGTTGAAGTTTGGTTGATTCAGAGAAAACGCGAGTGAAATGTTAGTGTAAGTAAATCTTTGTGTCAGTCAGAGCCACCATTTTGGCTGGCACTTTTTTTGCTCATGCTGAAAAAATAAAATAAATTGATAATGCTAAATGATGAATGATTTTTATCCTGAAAGTAACAATTGTTCAGCGTTTGCAGAGCTTTCAGAAAATATCAGAAATCGGTCGGTTTCCTAGTTAATTTTAACCAATACTGAGCATCGCTCGAGTTGGGCTTATCAGGTAATTTAATTGCTTCGCCAGAATCCTCGAAGCGGTGATGAGACAATACAAAGTGCTCTCCTAATAATAGCCAGGTTAAAAAACAGGCTTTTCTACGACAATAGACTGGAAATTAATAGTTTTTATTAATTCGATTGTTTTTTGGGTAAATATTCACAAAAGCTAACTAAATTTTTTACTCAATGATAATATTATATTGCATGCAATGTTGTTTTTTGTAATGAAGTTTTACTAGCTTCTTGGTTATTAATCACTTACTCATACAAGCTGTTGCATGTGCAAAACTAAAAAATAGCTATAACAAAGGTCAATTTTGAGTTCAACATAAAGAATTTTGGCAGTTTAAGATGCTTGACAATAAATCCAAGATACGTAACGGCCATCTTTGTTCTATTGAATTATTAATTGGAAAGTAAATATAAGAGAAGTCCTACTTTAAAAAATTGTTAGGAGGAAAAATGCATAACCTCAGAAACAGCAAAGTGCATAAACTAAAAAAACTAATGGGGCTTACCGCACTATCAGTTTTAAGTGGCGCATCATCTGCAATAACACTAGAGGACGAACGATTGTCCTGTGGCGTTGAGCATGCCCATGAAGCACTTTATAAAAAACATCCGGAAATAAAGGCTAAGTATGAAGCTCATGAAGCTCAGCTAAAATTGAATCAGATGTTGTCCATCAATACTCAATCAGCTGCTGCAGCCAATTACACAATCCCAGTAGTCTTCCATATTGTTCATGCCGGTGGTGTGGAAAATATTACAGATGCTCAAATTCAGGAATCAATTAATCAACTTAACGAAGATTATAATGGCAATGATCCGCGCAAAGATTTAATTTTTGATGAGTTTAAAGATCGCTATGCCAATATTGGAATGCGTTTTGTTCTCGCTCGGTTAGATCCCGATGGAAATCCAACAGACGGAATCACCAGGCATTACGCACCTGACGAAGTGACTCAATTTAATGACGCTTCGGACGGAATTATGAAAGCCAAATATGCCTGGCCGCGAGAAAAATATTTAAATATTTATGTGGTTCGAAGTGCCGGTGGTCAATCAGGCTCCGCTTGGGCATTCTACCCATCGCAAGTTAATGAAGATAAAACTAAAGCACTCGATGGCGTTATTAGTTCACACTGGGCAATCGGTCGTACCGGTACAGCAACACCAACCCACTGGAAAATATTAACCCATGAAATTGGACACTGGGCTAACCTTGCACACACTTTCCAAAACTACTGTGCAGAACCTGGAGACGGTGTCTCTGATACACCGCCAACTCAAACAGGTAGTGGTTGTGACAAAGTCTGGTCACCTTGTATAAAAGGAACTATTTCTAATACTCAAAATTATATGGATTACGGTACCTGTACTTCAATGTTTACCACTGGGCAAGGCCAACGCATGAACAATGCAATGAATAGCTCGGTTGCAGGTCGTAATAACCTTTACACACAAGCTAACTTGCAAGCAACAGGTGTTGTCGGTCAATCGGTAAGTGCACTTTTCAATATTGAAAAAAATAGCCTGGTGCCCGGCGGCAGAATTAAATTTAACGATGTTTCCGAAGCAGAATCAGGCAACATTACCAGTTGGAAATGGGACTTTCCTGGCGGAACGCCAAGTTCCTATAACGGCCAGCATCCTCCTACAATTGTTTACAATACACCCGGAACTTATTCAGCAACACTAACCGTCAGTAATGGCTCAAGTTCTAACACCGTTACTAAAAACGATTATATTACGGTTAGTAATGATATCGTCATGCGTAACGATGTTGCTCGTTCATGTAGTGCTAAATTTTATGACTCAGGTAATAATCATGCCGGTAACGCTGGCGCTTACGGTAATCGCGAAGATCATAAATTAGTGCTACTACCAAATAAAACCAACTCAGCAGTTAAAGTTAATTTTAATGAGTTTGTTTTAGAGAATAATAGTAACTGTGATCTTGATAGTTTAAAAATCTATGATGGACTCGATGAAAACAGTACATTAATTGGTTCATACTGTGGTAATAATTCTCCTGGCTCAATTTCGGCAAGCAATTCAGCTGGTGCTTTAACATTTGTTTTTCATTCCAATGTAAAAGCACGCACAAAAGGCTGGGATGCAGATGTCAGCTGTGTATCAGGCCAAGGCGGCGGTAATATTGCTCCTACAGCAAGTGCTAATGGACCATACAATATTAAAGCCTCACAAAACCAACAATTTAGCAGTGCAAACTCTGTTGATCTTGACGGTGAAATTACTCAGTATGCCTGGGACTTTGGTGATGGCAATAGCAGCAGTGCTGCCAACCCTACTCACGCTTACAGTTCTATTGGTGCTTATAACGCGAGTTTGACGGTTACTGATAATAGTGGCGCTAGCTCAACACAAAACTTTGTTGTTAATGTTCGAGCCAATCAACCTGATCTAATTGTTGTTGAAGCCAATGGTCCTTACACCGCAAAAGAAGGTCAAGGCATTGACTTTAGTAGTGCAGGCACTTTTGATTTAGATAATAAAATTACTAAGTACCAATGGGATTTCGGTGACGGCACAACAAAAGACTTCCACTCACCTACGCATACTTATCAGTTAGCGGGCAGCTATACCGCCACCCTGACAGTAACCAATGATGCTGGTGAAACAGCCAAAGATACCGCTGAAGTAACAATTAATATTGAACCGGGTGATCCACCACCAGCAATGGTAGATGCATGTGCTTCGGGTTCACCCAAAGTTACCGAAGGAGAAATTAAAGCAGGCACTCCAATATGTACCGGTAAGGATACGGACGACACTATATCTTTCAACATTGCCAAAGCTAATAGCTTTAGAAGTATTGCAATCACCACTGCACATGGCGAAGGTGACATTAGCTTATACTTTAAGAAGAATGGCTGGCCTACAGATACTGATTATTCAGCAAAATCGACTAATATCGGTAACAACGAATGTATCTATCTAAGAAATCTCCCTGACTATTGGAATTACATTTCACTAAAAGGTGTATCAGGTCAAGGTGGAACAACCATTGCTGTTGATTTTAATACATCAGGCTGTCGTTCAAATGGAGAAAATGTTGATCCCGTGGCCAACATTAATGCACCGACTACAGGTGATGTAGGAACAGCAGTTGCTTTTGATGGTTCAAGTTCATCTGACTCTGATGGCTCTGTCGTTTCTTATTCATGGAACTTTGGTGACAATAGCGGTACAGCCAGTGGTGCAAAAGTCAATCATACTTTTACTAAAGCCGGAACTTATAACGTATCGTTAACAGTTACTGATAATCAAGGCGCAACAAACACCACTAGTCACTCTATCAATATTAAAGCGGCAACAAACCAGGCACCTACAGCCAAAGCGAACGGTCCTTACGTTGTTAACCTAGGTGATACAGTAGTATTCAACAGCAACGGTTCAAATGATCCGGAAGGCGAAGCGTTAACTTATGCCTGGGATTTTGGTGATAGTAATACGGGAACTGGCCCTAGCCCCGGACATAAGTATGCATCTGCAGGCGATTATACAGTTACTCTAACCGTAACTGACATCGGTGGTTTAACAGATACGGCTACAGCGACAGTGACAGTTAAAGATGGAACTCCAGTCGGCTACTGTACTTCAAGTGGTGGTGGCACCTACGAGTGGATCTCAAATGTTGAAGTCAATGGCTTTTCAAACCCAAGTGATGGCGCAACGCCTTATACCGATTTCACCAATCTAACCGTCAATCTAAAGAGTGGCGATAATGCAATTGCATTAACTGCAGGTGGTTCTTACGCCGAACACTGGAAAATCTGGATTGATTTCAACCAAGATGGTGATTTTGAAGATGCCAATGAAGTCGTGTTAAGCAATTTGTCAGGTAAAAATACCGTTAATGGAAACATTAATATTCCTGCCAATACCAATGTAACCACTCGCATGCGTATTGCCATGAAGTACAATGGTGAAGCTGCATCTCCGTGTGGTGATTTTGGTGACGGTGAAACAGAAGACTACACAGTCAAAATCGAAGGCACTGGTACTGGAGAAAATAAACCACCGGTTGCTAAAGCCAATGGTCCATACTCTGGAAAAGTAGGTCAAAGTATTACTTTCGATAGCACTGGTTCGACTGATTCTGATGGTTCTATCGCCAGTTATGAATGGACTTTTGGAGACAATAACAGTGGCACCGGAGCCACTCCTAGTCATACCTATACAACAGCGGGTAACTACACTGTTAACCTGACTGTTACTGATGATAAAGGTGCGACCGGTAGCTCAACGGCAAACGTTACCATTACAGATGAGCCAACCATTGGTTATTGTGCAGCCAACGGCGGCGGCGGTTATGAATGGATAGCCAATATTGAGTCAAATGGTTTCAGTAACCCGTCCGGTGACGGTGATTATAGTGACTTCACAGCCCAAACCATTAATTTAGTCAGCGGTAGTAATGCGATTAAATTAACACCCGGCGGCAGTTACACCGAATACTGGAAAATCTGGATTGATTATAACCAGGATGGCGATTTTACAGATGCAGGTGAAACGGTATTAACTGGCCTATCAGCTAAAGGGGTTGCTAACGGAACTATCAACATTCCAGCAAACACTAATGTAACCACACGTATGCGTATTGCCATGAAATATAATGGCGAAGCGAGCTCGTCTTGTGGTGATATCGGTGATGGTGAAGTCGAGGACTACACAGTTTCAATAACCTCATCAACAATACCGGATGAACCTGTAAGCTGTGGTGCAACAACTAATGATGGCGGTGGCTTAATCTATGATCAAACAGAGTGTGTTAACAAAGATACTGCTGGTAGATACTCATACTATGTGCATGTATCCGAAGATAACACTAAGTTATACTTTACAACCTCAGGTGGTAAAGGCGACGTAGACATTTACTATAATGCTGATACTTGGGCGACTAATACCGATTATCAATATAAGTCGGATCTAGTTGGTAACGATCAAACGCTTCAGGTTACTGCTAACCAAGGTTATCGCTATGTGACTTTACATACTGATTCTGAATTCTCAGACGTTAACTTTGTGGTAAGTACAACGCCACCAAAAGGTAATGAAGGTCAAGATTCGGGTAATGGCGGAGTTGGTGGTTCAGGTACTACGGATCCGAATGATCCAGACTGCAAGTTAGCCGATACACCGACTGATGATCCTAAAATTAGTATGTATACCTTCACCAATAATGTCGAGGAAAACTATTATGAAGGCTGGATCAGAATACGTGGAACTTCTGTATCAGCAGATTATCAGTTGAAGCTTTGCGCGCCAACCTACGGTAATGTTCGAATAGGTGACCGTAGTGAATCTTTTGATTCTGACCCCAATCTGTTTGGTAAAGAGTTTGAATATAGTTATAAACACTGGGGAGCACGTGATACTAACACGGATACTATTAAAGCAATTGCTACAGCAACAGACGGAAGTAAGGCAGTATTTTCTTTCGACTTAACATTAAACAATCCAACAGTTGAACATCCAGTTCAACCGTCTTGTGATAATTTAAATCTTGATGCTGACTTTGATGGGATCCCTGACTGTGCAGAAGAACCCGGTAAAACCTTCTATACCATGCCTTTGTATAACTGGGGAGCTAGAAAAAATCAGCTTGACTTGTTTATTGAAGTTGACTGGATGGATAAGCACCCGCTCAAAGATTATGACGGTAACTATGTCTATGATGACAATGGTAATCAAATCATTGACCATGGTACTGAGCCTAAGCGTAAAGTTCTTGATAGAGTAAAAGAAGTCTTTGCGGCGAGGAATATTCATATTCATTTTGATATTGGTGATAAGTTCGACCAAGCACCAGGACTTGATCCAAGTGACTATGACTTAGGTGGAGGACAAGCCATTCCATTTATGGAATATATCCATTTAGCTCGTTGGACAGATTACTACAATGGTAAAGAAATAAAGGTTCCAGGTATGGATGAAGATGTCATGCCTAAGTATTTCTTTAATAATAAGGAACGTGAACATATTTTCTACTATGTGTTATTTGCCAACTCTCAAGGCGGAGCAAACCGAGGCTCTTCAGGTCAAGCGCCAGATCTATTTGATCGCTATATGTACCTGTCAATGGGAGGCACCGGCTGGGGCTTTACCGACGATACGCCTGAAAACGAAAATATGATGATCAATGCTCATGCTTCAACCATGGTACATGAACTAGGTCATATATTTGGTTTAAGCCATGATGGATTCCCAGATGATAGAGCGCGTAACTTTAAATTGAACTACCCAAGTGCAATGAACTATTTATTCCAATTGCAAGGTGGCCCAACAGATAAGTTTGCTGATATTGACTTTGACACTATGGTCAGAGAGCGTTATTACTTATGGCGTAACCCTAAATTAGATTATGCCTGTACAGATCGGTTGAATGAAACTCATCCTGACAATAATACCTGGGGCAATTTAGTTC
Source organism: Aliikangiella maris (assembly GCF_040719265.1). NCBI lineage: Bacteria > Pseudomonadati > Pseudomonadota > Gammaproteobacteria > Oceanospirillales > Pleioneaceae > Aliikangiella > Aliikangiella maris. The sequence goes on from NZ_JBFDAH010000020.1 coordinate 74,080, forward strand.
ATGGTTTAAGATCAGATCCCGCTGACTTCCATATTGGTTTCTCTGATGGTTTACAACCTAAAATTGACGAAACGGAAATCTCTGAAGGTTTATTATCAGCAGGGTTAGATCTCAATTGCGATGGAAACATTGATAATAATGTTGGCCCGCTTGATGTCAACCATGATGGACAAGTTGACTTTTTGTGGGATTACGATGATTGGGGCTATCTAACATTCTTTTATCACTACTATAACTATGATGTGAAAAACGAATATGATACTTACAATGAGTTTTTATTAGAACCTAACTATCATGTGCGTTGGGCTCATTCCCCAACAGATGTTAAGTACCCTAACTTAAAAACCATTACAGGACTTGAAAAAGCACAAACTAAGAAAAATCATCTATTGCTGACGTCTAAAGACAAGACTAAAGACAATGATAAATATCTAAGTTTAAAAGAACTTCAAGCTAAAAGTGATGAGCTGATTGGTGTTAAGGAAATAATATTACCGCAAAGTGCACGCGATGCTTTACACAAAGCTATGGACGAATCGCGTCGCAAAGCGCTTAATCAAGAAGGTTCAGAAAATAAAAAATAAACTTAAGTAAGTGTTAATATATTATTAAGTGCAATAATCAAGACTTGACAGCTGCCCGTTTTTTAGTGGTGGCTGTCAGTTTATATTTGAGCAAGATTTTTGAGTTCAAATATGCTTTCCATCCTTTAATATTTTGAACAGATTTACTCGCAATATATTTTCCTTTAATAAACTCGTTTATTGTCATAGTTATTCTAAAGATAAAAAATAAATGCTTTTTATACGTAAACGACCAGCGAATTACACGCTTGACTATAGATATAGCTATAAAGTCAAACTGCGTCTTTTTTGACATCTTTTTGCCATATTTAACTTCTAATATTAGACATTAAATTTTGCTTGTTTTTTTTCAAGTTGTTACATCAATGGAGATAAAAAATGAATCAAAGAGTGGCATTGGTTACAGGTGGAACTGGCGGTATTGGAACCGCAATATCTCGCCGATTAACACAGGAAGGTTATCGTGTTGTTGCTGGATATTTTAATCGTGGAAATCATGAAAAAGCACAGTTGTGGCAATTACAGCAGCGCGAAGCGGGATTTTTAATTGACATCAGTTATGCGGATTTAAAAGATCCCGAATCATGCTTGGCGTGCTATTTAAATATTCGCGAAACAATTGGACCTGTTGATATACTGGTGAATAATGCTGGTATTACCCAGGATTCAAGTTTCAAAAAAATGACATTTGACCAATGGCAAACGGTCATGGATACCAACCTTACCAGCGTATTTACGATGACACAACGCGTGGTACAAGACATGGTTGAAAGAAGCTTTGGACGGATTATTAATATATCCTCAGTGAATGGGTTGCGTGGTCGATTTGGTCAAACCAATTATGCAGCAGCTAAAGCGGGAATGCATGGGTTTTCTAAATCATTAGCATTTGAAGTTGCGCGCAAAGGAGTTACTGTCAATACAATTTCTCCGGGCTATATTGCAACGGATATGATTATGTCAGTTCCCGAAGAAGTGCGTAACAAAATTTTAGCAGAAATACCAATGGGGCGTTTTGGTGAAGCAGAAGAGGTTGCCGCCGCCGTTGCATTTTTAGTATCGAATGATGCGGCTTATATTACCGGTGCTAATTTGTCGATTAATGGCGGACAGCATACCTATTAAAATATTTGGGAATAAGAACCAGACAAAAAATAAAACAGTTTAATGGACTAAATGACTCAAGGCTACGAAACATTGAATCAAGTTATTTAATAATTGTTGCGTAGCCTAAAATCTGAAAAAATAAAATGTTAGTTAAATTTAAAAAAGTCTATTGAATCACAAATTACAAATCACAAATTACATTAAACTTAAACGCTGTTTAACATAAGAGCCAGGCGCATCTTCAATCACCGTGTTGGGGCCTTGTTCTGGGATTCGTGCAGCTACCTGTTGATTATTACGTTCTTGCATCCACTTAGCCCAATCTAACCACCAGGAACCTTCAACTTTTTTTGCATTTTTTACCCACTCTTTAGGCGCCATATTCAGTGAATCAATTTGGTTTAGCCAATGACCGTATTTGTTTTTTTCTGGAGAATTAATAATGCCAGCAATATGACCCGACTCACCCAATACAAAACGGACATCGCCACCGTGATGACGTGCACCTAAATAGCAAGACTCCCATTTGGCAATATGATCGAGTTTGGTTGAAATAAAATAGGATGGCGTGTTTATTTTACTCAAATCCAATCCTTTTCCCTGAATGACCACTTCGCCTGGGTGAACTAATGCGTTTTCAAAATAAAGTTTACGTAATACAAACTGATGGAGTCTGGCTGGAATATTGGTACTGTCTGAGCTCCAATACAGCAAATCAAACGGTGAGGGTTTTTCGCCTTTTAAATAGTTATTAACAAAGTAATTCCAATACAACTCATTTTCTCGCAGCAAATTAAAACTAACAGCCATTGCCCGTCCGTCAAAAACTCCGCGAGCTAACATGGTTTTTTCGATGGCGTTTAAAATGGACTCGTTAATAAAGATGCCAATCTCACCTTTATAAGTAAAGTCGAGTAGCGTAGCCAAGTAAGTTGTTGACTGAATACGGTTATCACCTGATTGTTGCAAATATGCGGTTGCTGCGCCAAGCAATGTTCCTCCCAGACAGTAACCAATACAGTGAATTTTAGATTGCTCAGTTATTTTTTCAATTTGGTTCAGCGCTTCGATTATGGCTTCTTGAATATAGTCGTCGAAACCAACATCTTTGTATGACTCATCAGGATTTACCCAAGAAATCATAAAAGTATCATAGCCTTGGTTAACTAACCAACGGGCAAAAGAATTTTTTTCACGTAAATCTAACACATAGTATTTATTGATCCACGGGGGAACAATTAGCATGGGTTGTTGATAAACTTTTTCTCCGACGGGTGAGTAATGTATCAGTTGAATCAATCGATTTTGAAAAATTACTTTACCCTGGGTCGCAGCCAGGTTCTCACCAATTTTAAATGCGGAGTTATCAGTAATGCTGATATTTAGCGTATCAATACTCTGTTTAATGTCGTTTTGTAGTTGGTCTAGCCCACTCAGCAAATTTGCACCACCAGTTTGTAGTGTTTTTATCAGTGCTTCAGGGTTAGTTAATAAAAAATTAGACGGCGATATTGCGCTAATCCATTGTCGGGCAAAAAATAGCAATTTTTCTTTGGTGATATCGTCAATTTCTTGCAGACTGTTAATAAAGTCAATATAAAAAGCGGAATTAATCAAATATGACTGCTTAATATAATCGAACAGTGGATTTTCAGTCCATTGCTCAGTTGCAAATCTTTTATCACCGGGTTCTGGTTGAGCAACTGGCAAAGGCTCGGGGTTAATTCCAGTCAGTTTTAAATAAATATTCTGTGATAATTGGCTGTGTTTTTCCCAAAGTGCGGCTTGTTGTTTTAACACTTGCTCGGGCTGTTCAAGTGGGGCTTTTAATATTGGCTGAATTGCGTTTAGGTAATCTTCACAAATTGCCTGCATTGGACCCTCGCCCAAAATTGGCGATGATTTAGCGTTTTCAATAACCAGATTCGTCCACTGGTTGGCTAGCTGATAAAATGAATTCATCCATTCCATATTGCTCTCAAAGGCGTTGGTAACCTTTTCATCATGATTATTCACGGTGTCCATTTGACGATCTCTTTATTTTTGATAGGTTAGTCATTATTAATATATTCAATTATCAACAACCAAACCCAATACTTAAATCATTAGGATTAAAGTATTGGGGGTAGTCTTGCTGACTCGCTTTACGTTTGAAATTTAAATAACAAACAGCAATAGCAAATAATAATTTATAGCGTTATTGTTAAACGCCTGTTAATTATTATGCGGTAGCGGTAGTTTTTGATTTTGCTTTATCACTTTTTTTATCTGTTTGCGCTTGATTAATATTGTCCTTTAATAACTCTTCAATTTCAGATTTAAACTGAAGCCCTATGTCAGTGAGGCGGCGCGCATCATCAATAATGCGCTGGTTGATTGATGTCATAAATTCCATTTCATTCTTGGCAAAGTCCTGTAATGTGTTGGCATCTTCGATTTCTGCTGCTGATTTTAATTGTTGGATGCCAAGTTGAGAATAAGTTTTAATAGACTCAACCTGAAACTCAGTTAACTTTTCAAGTTGTGAAGCAAAAGTCTGGTTCATTTGTTTTAATGGTTGAAAAAACGCTTTGGTTTGCTCAGAAAAAGATTCAAAAAGCTTATCGTTCATTGTTGTTTGCTCCCTTAGAAGTTTAATTCAATTGTTAATGTATAACATTTTTAGATTAGTGCTTGAATATGACACTTGTATGATAGTTGTGCTGGTTTGACTTGATTTGAATCATGTTTTTAGACGCTTAACTTGAATTGTCATTTTGTCTTCATAAATTTTCTGCTTTAAAGATAAATTACTATTTGGTTATCTCGTTTTTGATTTTTTGTTTTTTTATTTGAGATGTGTTTTGATTTCGTTTTTTCTCCTTTTAGTTGTTTGTTTTTTTGTTGACTGATGAGTGATGTTTTTGTGAAAAGACTAATGTGGCTGAAAGGCTTTGTTGCTGTGCTGGTGTAATCAAAATGTCATCTGTGCACGCTGTAATTTTAATAATTAATGCTTTCAATAGTAAGCTGCTTTAGCCGTAAAGTGTTTTAAGTGTTGGCTGGTTAGTTAATTTTAGCGTTTTTTTAATGCTTTATTTTAAAGATTTTTAATAATATTTTTTGAGAAAACATGACTTTAGGAATGCTGAATATGAATGAGCAAGGTCTATCGAGTTTGAAGGGCAAAAAAGGACTGATTGTGGGTATTGCAAATCAACATTCTATTGCCTGGGGATGCGCCAAAGTTTTGCATGCAGCTGGTGCAGATATTGCCGTAACCTATTTAAATCAAAAAGCCGAACCATATGTACGACCTTTGGCCGAAACCATTCATGCACCAATCATTGCCCCATTAGATATGTCTGACGATTCACAACTTAATGATTTGTTTGGTGTGATAACGCAACAGTGGGGTACACTTGACTTTGTTATTCACGCCATTGCGTTTGCCCCTTTAGCAGACCTACATGGGCGTGTAACAGATTCGTCTCGAGATGGATTTTTAAAAGCAATGGATATTTCCTGTCATTCTTTTATTCGAGTAGCACATATGGCTGAGCCTTTAATGGCAAAGCAAGGTGGCAGCTTATTGACGCTGAGTTATTACGGCGCAGAAAAAGTAGTTGAGCACTATGGCATTATGGGGTTGTGTAAAGCGGCATTAGAATCGAGTGTTAAATATCTTGCGGCTGAACTTGGAGATAAAAAAATTCGCGTCAATGCGTTATCTCCTGGCCCTATTGCTACACGCGCAGCGAGTGGTATTGAAGCATTTGAGCATTTGATTTCTCATGCCATTGAGAAGGCGCCAGAACATAGTGCAATCAATATCGAACAAGTAGGTCACTTTGCCCGTTTTCTGGTAAGTGATGAATCGCAACTGGTTACCGGTGGGACTTATTTTATTGATGCCGGTTTAAACATCATGGCGGCTTAAAATGACAGATTTAATTGAAAATATTACCTTCGATGAAATAAAAATAAATGATTCGGCAGCAGTTGAACATACACTAACAAATCGTGATATCCAATTGTTTGCGCTAGTGTCGGGTGATGTCAATCCGGCACATCTTGATGAAAGTTTTGCTCGTAATGAAATGTTTCACAAAATTATAGCGCATGGTATGTGGGGCGGATCTCTAATTTCAACAGTGCTTGGCACTCAATTACCTGGTCCCGGTACTATTTATTTAAGTCAGACATTTAAATTTATTAAACCGGTCGCTATTGGTGATACGGTAACTGCAAAAGTTACCGTGATTGAAAAAAATGAAGAGAAAAAACGTCTCACACTTGAGTGCACCTGTTTGAATCAATTAGGTGAAAAAGTGATTATTGGTGAAGCCCAAGTTATTGCACCAACTGCTAAAATAAAGCGTAAGCGAGTAAAACTACCAATCATTGAATTTAAGGATGAAGACAAACATGACGATCATTGCATTTTGCAATTAACCAAAGATCAAACTCTGCAACCGTTAAAAATTGGTGTGGTGCATCCTGCTGATGGTTTGAGTTTGATAGGGGTGAATGAGGCAAAAAATGCAGGGCTGATCGAACCAGTATTAATTGGTCCCGAGAATAAAATTCGCGCGGCTGCGGAATCAGTTGATATTGATTTGTCGGGCTTTGAGATTGTATCAACCCCCCATAGTCATGCTGCTGCTGAGCAGTCGGTTAAAATGGTTAAAGAAGGGCATCTCGAAGCGTTAATGCGGGGCAAACTGCAAACCGAAGAGTTAATGTACGAGGTAATGTCTAAGCGACGAGGATTGTGTACTAATCGCCACATGAGTCATGTGATGATGCTCGATTTACCGAATTATCCTCGCCCATTGTTTGTCACCGATGGGGCAATTAATATCTCTCCGAATCTCTCGCAAAAGGTTGATATTGTACAAAATGCTATCGACTTATACGTTAAATTGGGATTTGGTTTGCCTAAAGTGGCGATTTTGTCAGCAATTGAAACGGTGAATGAAGAAATTCCTTCAACACTTGATGCAACAGCACTTTGTAAAATGGCAGAACGGGGACAAATTACTGAAGCGTTTTTAGATGGTCCTCTGGCTTTTGACAACGCCATATCGGAAGAGTCGGCCGCTATAAAGGGGATCCGCTCTCAGGTTGCCGGTAAGGCTGATATTTTGGTGGTGCCAAGTTTGGAAGCAGGTAATATCCTATTTAAGCAACTGGCTTTATTTTCCGGGGCTAAAATGGCCGGAATTGTGTTAGGCGCCGAAGTGCCGATTGTGTTAACCAGTTTAACCAGCACTGCGGCTGCACGTAAAGCCTCCTGTGCGCTCGCCTTATTGGCATTGCGCGGCGAAACCGAATAGCCATAATAGTTTGCTAAACACGTATTCAAATTATCCCAGTTTAAGATGTTAGATGACAAATGTCAGGCACGGAAGCCTGATATTAAAGCGAATCTTCTTTAAGTCAATATTATCCATATGAATAATTAAATAGATAAAATGCATGAGGTTATGCATGATGTCATACGTAATGTTTTGCATCAGATCGCGCGTCATAGTGCGCATAAAGTAGTGGGTATTTCATACTGGATAGGTTTGATGCAGCAATTATATTTGCTTTAGTATCTAAAAGTTATCGCAATATTTTTATTTCACCCGGCTAATATTTGACTTTTAATTTTGACAAAGGCAAAGTAGCAACTCAATCTATGAAAAATAATAAGAAGTGTATCCATAAGTGATGCATTTCCGATTCTGATTTTCACTTCATCTTGTTAGTATCAACATTTTTAGCATAATATTGGGGAAGAATAATGAAATTAAAAAACTTCTGCCTGAATTCTGCGCTTGTCAATTCAGTGCTGGTTAAAGGTTCAGTTGTTGCGATTTGCTCCGCGTTATTTTTAGCTGGCTGTCAGGATAAGTCAAATGAGTCTGCCAGTCCTGCGCAAGTATCAAGTGAGCAGTCATCACCGTTGAAAAGTACGCAAGCAGAAAGCGTACAGCAGAAAAATCTGCAAGCAAAAACTATTCAGCCACTTGATGCCGAACAAGCAAAGATGTTGGCTAAAAAATATATCATTGTTGACACTCATATTGACGTGCCATTTCGACTGGATAGTGAGTATGAAGATGTGGCGCACGCAACCCCACATGGTGATTTTGATTACCCGCGTGCTGTTAATGGGGGATTAGATGCTCCTTTTATGTCAATTTTTATTCCTGCCTCATATGAAGAAAAAGGTGGTAGTTATCAAAAAGCTAATGAGCTAATTGATATTGTTGAAGGGTTAGTCAAAGCCAATCCTGATAAATATGCCTTAGCTTATTCAACAAAAGATGTGATGAACAATTTTAAACAAGGCATCATTTCTTTACCCATGGGCATGGAAAATGGTAGTCCAATAGAAGGCAAACTGGAAAATCTGGCATACTTTTTTAACCGAGGTATTCGTTATATTACTTTGGCACACTCAAAAGCCAATCATATTTCGGACTCTTCTTATGATGAAAATCGGCCTGCCAAGGGGTTAACCGAGTTTGGTAAAAAACTGGTTAAGGCGATGAATGACATTGGAATGATGATTGATGTTTCCCATATTTCAGATGAGGCGTTTTATCAAGTGATGAAAATCAGTCAAACATCGGTTATTGCATCACATTCTTCTGCTCGTCATTTTACACCAGGGTTTGAACGTAATATGAGTGACGATATGATTAAATTGCTGGCTAAAAATGGCGGTGTTATACAAATTAACTTTGGTTCGGGATTTGTTTCTCAAAAATCAATTGAACACTGGAATACTTTTAAGCAGGCAAGAGAAGACTTTATTAAAGAGAATAATGTCGAACGTTACAGCGATGAAGTTAAAGCATTTAGCAAAGCCTATCGTGAAAAAAATCCTTATGTTTATGCGACATTAAATGATGTCCTTGATCATTTTGATCATGTGGTTAAATTGGTTGGTATTGATTATGTGGGTATTGGATCTGATTATGATGGTGTTGGTGACAGTTTACCAAATGGCCTAAAAGATGTTGCTAGCTACCCGAATTTAATTCAAGGATTAAGTGAGCGTGGTTACACTGAGCAGGATATTGCCAAAATTTTATCAGGCAATGTGATGCGTGTGTGGAGGCAAGTTGAAGAATATGCCGAACAACAAAAACTGGCTGCTCAATAGCATATTATTGTCATTCAATTTATTGCCATTCAATATTTAATCTGAGCCAGAAAATACTGGCTCTTTTTTATACCTACACCTACACCTAAATCTTTCATTTTGAATTTTTAAACGTGTGTATTTAGACTTTATTTTTTAGCTCAATCCAGCGAGAAAGATAGCGTGTACTCTGTAAACTGTGATGTCTGAGCATCGCACCGGTAAAATTTTGCAAGCGGTGCTCCGACAGGTTTTGCTGTTGCAGCCTGATTTTGTCGATTAATTGCGGTCCGAGCTTTTGTGCATCATAGCGTTGAGTGAGTAATGGCTCAATTTGTTGTTGTTTGGCCGACCATAGCGCTTCATTCTGATAAAGAGAAACAGCGTGTTGAATAATCGTTTGTGGACTATTGGCAACCAGACCAGGCCATTGAGTTGCGCTATTGGTTTGCGTCTCTTTATTTTGAACATTCTTATTTTGAGCATCTTTATTTTGGTTTGGTTTGTTTTGGCCAAGCTTGTTTTGCTCGTCGTTGTTTTTTTCGTTTTGCATCATGCCTTCAACACCAATACTCGTGGTAATGCTTGGTGTACCTGCCTGCATGGCATCAATGAGTTTGCCTTTTATACCTGCACCAAATCGTAGTGGGGCTAAGCAGATTCTGGCTTGTGTTAAAACCTGCTGTACATCATCTGCTCGACCTTTTACTAAAAAACCATTTTTTGGATTATGTAATGCGGTTGCTTTTTTGGGGGCATATGAGCCATAGATATGCAATTCTGCCTGTGGTAGTTGTTGGCGAATTTGCGGCCAGATTTGATTCAAATAAAGGACGCTGTCCCAGTTAGGGGCGTGTCTGAAATTTCCGATAGTAATAAAATGCTGGCGCTCTTGAAAACTGGGCCAGTGATTGATTGTTGATTGCAGGGTCGATAAATCTAACATAAAAGGCAAGTGATGTAACAAGGCATTATCAACACGATAATAGTTAGTCAGTAAGTCAATTTCGTAATCCGAAATAATCAGACTTAAATCACTACGCAAAATTGCAGCTATTTCTCGTTTGGCTAAATCGCTGCATAAATCTTTTGCCGTGAGTGTTTGTTCTACTGTTAGTGTCTGTTGTCGCTTGAGTGCCGTTTGTCTGGCATTGCGTAAACACTGTAAGTCTTCGGTATCCAAAATACGCAATGCTTCGGGACAATTTTGTTCGACCCGCCAGGCAAATTGCTCTTCCATCATAAAACGATCGAATAACACGATATGAGGGTTAAGGGCTTTAACAAATTCATCAAAACTGCTGTCATTGAGCGCAATACTTGCAGTTTCAATTTGTAAGCTGCTTAAATCGACCTGAAACTCTGTGGTTTGTGCAGGTGTGGCAAAAATGACCCGCCAGTTCTGTTGACGAAACAACTTCAGGAGTGACAGCATATGCGCGCCAGCAGCTGACGATGCTGGCTCGGGCCACACATAGCCGATTACCAAAACTGTTTGCTTGGGTGGTTGAATCATCCTGCTTGTAAAATATCTTTTAAGAATCGGCCCGTATGTGACTTTTTATTTTGAGCAATGTCTTCAGGCGTTCCTTCGGCAATTATCTGACCGCCTTTATTACCACCTTCGGGACCTAAATCGATAATCCAGTCGGCTGTTTTTATGACATCCAGATTATGTTCGATAACTAAAATGGTATTGCCATGATCCCGCAGGCGATGCAGTACACTTAACAATTGTTTAACATCATGAAAGTGCAAGCCAGTGGTTGGTTCATCTAATATATATAGAGTTTTTCCTGTGTCTCGCTTACTGAGCTCGCGAGATAATTTAACTCGTTGGGCTTCACCGCCCGAAAGTGTTGTGGCAGCTTGCCCTAATCGAATGTAAGCAAGACCAACGTCAATCAAAGTCTGTAATTTACGTGCAATGGCTGGAATCGCATCGAAAAACTCGCGCGCATCTTCAACGGTCATTTCTAAAACTTCATGAATATTTTTTTCTTTATAGGTGACTTCAAGTGTTTCGCGGTTATACCGTTTGCCTTTACAGACATCACAAGGCACATAAATGTCGGGTAAAAAGTGCATTTCAACTTTAATGACTCCATCTCCCTGACAAGCTTCACAGCGTCCTCCTTTAACATTAAAACTAAACCGTCCTGGTTTATAACCCCGAGAGCGTGCTTCTTGTGTGCCTGCAAATAACTCCCTTACTGGCGTAAATATGCCGGTGTAAGTTGCTGGATTTGAGCGTGGTGTACGGCCAATTGGGCTTTGATCAATATCGACCACTTTATCAAAATGATCCATTCCCTCACATTCAACATAGGGCGAAGGTGAAAGGGTCGTTGCATTATTTAATTGAGTGGCTGCAATGGGATAAAGTGTATCGTTGATTAAGGTTGATTTGCCTGAACCTGAAACTCCGGTTACACAGGTAAAAATGCCAATGGGCAGTTTTAAATCGACGCTTTGCAGATTATTACCGGTTGCCCCTTTTAATGTTAAAAACTGATTATTTTTTGCAGGTGTACGCTGTATGGGAATTTCAATTTTTTGTTTACCAGACAAGTACTGACCGGTCAGTGACTTTTTATTTTTTAAAATATCTTTTAATTTACCTTCAGCAACTATTTCACCGCCATGAACCCCTGCACCAGGACCAATATCGAGAATGTGATCGGCAGTTCTAATGGCATCTTCATCATGTTCAACCACAATGACGGTATTGCCCAAGTCGCGTAAATGAATGAGGGTTTTCAACAAGCGCTCATTGTCCCGTTGGTGTAAGCCGATAGAGGGTTCATCGAGTACGTACATCACCCCAACCAATCCGGCACCAATTTGGCTGGCGAGTCGAATGCGCTGTGCTTCGCCACCCGATAAAGTTTCTGCACTGCGATCCATTGATAAATATTCCAGCCCAACATTCATTAAAAATTCAAGACGTGAGCAGATTTCGAGTAAAATTTTACTGGCAATTTTGCCGCGTTTACCGGGAAGTTTTAGTTTGTTGAAAAAGTTAAAAGCATCTTCTATCGACAGTGCAGTTAAGGTCGGCAGGTTTTTATTTTTAATTAAGACATTTCTGGCACTTTCTCTTAAACGACTACCCTGACAAGAGGGACAGGGTTGAGTTGCCATATATTTTTGCAGCTCTTCGCGCACCGCCATTGATTCGGTTTCGCGATAACGTCGTTGCATATTTGGGATTACACCTTCAAAGGTGTGATTGCGTGTCATAATATCGCCACGATCATTGGCATAGGTAAATTCGATTTTTGTTTTGCCACTACCAAATAAAATAATTTTACGGTGTTTGGCCGATAATTGATTAAATGGCATTTCAATATCAAAGTCGTAATGATCGGCAATTGAATTGAGCATATGAAAATAATAGACATTGCGTCGATCCCAGCCGCGAATCGCGCCGCCAGCAAGCGATATTTCAGGATTAACCACAATGCGATCGGCATCAAAGAATTGATCCACGCCTAAACCGTCGCAAGTAACGCAAGCGCCAGCCGGGTTGTTAAATGAAAATAAGCGAGGTTCTAATTCTGCTAAACTATAACCACATTGCGGACAGGCAAATTTAGCAGAAAACAACAGTTCTTCCATGTTGTCTTTGGTATCCATCGAGGCAACGGTCGCTAATCCATCGGCCAGTTCGAGAGCTGTTTCAAATGACTCTGCCAGGCGTTGTTTGAGATCTTGCCTAACCTTAAAGCGGTCAACGACAACTTCAATCGTATGTTTCTTATGTAACTCTAGCTTGGGTACATCATTGAGTTCATAAATTTTGCTGTTGACACGCACACGAATAAATCCTTTAGCCTGAAGTTCCTCGAATAGTTGTACATGTTCGCCTTTGCGATTTCTGACAACTGGCGCTAGTAACATAAGTTTACTGCCTTCGGGTAATGAAAGCGTATGGTCAACCATTTGGCTAACGGTTTGTGCTTCTAGCTTGGTGTGGTGTTCTGGACAATGGGGGGTGCCGACTCGCGCAAATAATAAGCGCAAATAATCATAGATTTCGGTAATTGTACCGACCGTAGAACGCGGGTTGTGTGAGGTCGATTTTTGTTCAATTGATATGGCGGGAGAAAGCCCCTCGATATGCTCTACGTCGGGCTTTTCCATTAATGACAAAAACTGACGTGCATAAGCTGACAGCGACTCTACATAACGCCGTTGACCTTCGGCGTAAAGTGTATCAAATGCCAACGACGATTTGCCTGAACCCGATAACCCGGTAATCACTATCAGCTTATCTCTGGGTAAGGTCACATCAACATTTTTTAGATTATGGGTTTTTGCACCGCGCACTTCTATATGATTCATGAGCTATCTAGTGTAATATCCGCCTTGAAAAATGAGCCCAGCATAATAACGCTTAACCAAGGTTAAGCGCAAAGACTAGTTGTTAGAGAGTATGACTAAATTGATTGAATGGTTTGGTATATCAAAAGGCAATTGGTTGATTGGTCAAGGGCAATAAAATCATCAGCTTAAATCATACATATAGCCAATAAATTCATTAAGTTTAATAAGTTAGAAAAGCATGAATAGTACTTCGGGGATGAATTCAACCGAGAAAAAAGCCGCCATTACATTAAGCAGTGTCTTTGCCTTACGCATGTTAGGACTCTTTATGTTGTTGCCGGTTTTCAGTTTGGCCGGTCAAAGTTTAATCGGCTATACGCCGGCACTGATTGGCCTGGCCATTGGGGCTTATGGACTGACGCAAGCAATTTTTCAAATTCCGTTTGGTTGGCTATCCGATCGCTTTGGGCGTAAACCCATTATTATGACGGGTCTATTATTGTTTGCGTTAGGTAGTGTCGTTGCGGCCTTAAGTGACCATATTTACGGCGTTATTATTGGCCGTTTGCTACAAGGTTGCGGCGCAATTGCCAGTGCGGTGATGGCTTTGGCTGCCGACTTATCGCGCGATGAACAGCGCACTAAAATTATGGCCAGCATTGGTATGAGTATTGGCGGTGCTTTTGCAATCGCCATGATATTTGGACCGGGGCTGACCAGCTGGCTCGGACTCAGTGGCGTATTTTGGGCAATTGCCGTGTTAGCCGTGTTAGCTATATTGGTTATCTATTTTTTAACCCCCAATCCTGAGCATCAATTTATTCAGCGCGATGCGATTGCCAACAAACAGCAGTTTGCCAGTATTTTTAATGATGGCCAGTTAATGCGACTAAACTTTGGCATTTTTACCCTGCACTTTTTACTCACGGCTTTCTTTGTAGCTTTTCCTATGCGGCTGCAGAATCTGGGTATCGACTTAGCGCAACATAGCTGGGTTTATCTAGCCACCATGCTAGGCGCAGTATGCTTAATGCTACCCTTCATTATTTATGCGGAGAAAAACCGGCAACATGCCCGAGTAATGCTGGCGGGCGTTTTATTGATTGGATTGATTCAATTAATGTTTGGGTTATTTGAAATGTCCATCTGGATTGTTGTTATGGCAATGATTCTTTATTTTGCCGGATTTAATCTATTAGAAGCGTTGCTTCCCTCAATGATTTCTCGAATTGCGCCTTTATCTGGCAAAGGAACCGCCTTAGGGGTTTATTCAACATCGCAGTTTTTAGGGGCCTTTTTAGGAGGGCCAGCCGCTGGGTTAGTAATGCAATTTTATGGTATCAATGGCATATACTTATTAGGTGCGGTGATGGCATTGATTTGGGCGGTTTGGCTGCTGGGATTAAATAATCCGCCTGCAGTAAGTGCTTACACGCTCACTATGCCTGATGTAGCAAAAGACGCTTTTCCTTCTTTAGTGGCTGAATTAAAAGCAATTGAAGGCGTTTCCGAAGCCGTTGCACTACCTGAGGCAGGCGCAGTTTACCTGAAAGTTGATAAAAAGCAGCTTGATCCGAAGAGCCTTGAGAAATATAGTAGGCGTTAACTTAGATTTTTTTGTACAGATTTTAATCTGTTATCGTTAATTCACAGATAATTGAGGAGTTACCCAAATGGCTAGCCGAGGTATTAATAAGGTCATTTTAATCGGAAATTTAGGTCAGGATCCCGAAGTCAGATATACCCCGAGTGGAAGCGCGGTAACCACATTAAATCTTGCAACCAGTGAAAGCTGGAAAGATAAAAATACTGGACAAATGCAAGAAAAGACCGAATGGCACCGTATCTCTATTTTTGGCAAGTTAGCTGAAATTGCCGGAGAATACCTGCGCAAAGGTTCACAAGTTTATATTGAAGGAAAATTACAAACCCGCAAATGGCAAGACAAACAAGGACAAGACCGCTATACCACAGAAGTTGTGGTTGACTTTAGTGGCGTAATGCAAATGTTAGGTGGTCGCGGAGAAGGCGGTGGCGGTATGAATCAGGGAATGGGTGGAGGTATGAACCAAAACAGACCGCAGCAGCAACAGCAACCTCAGCAACAAGCGCCAATGGATTCTGGATTTGATGATTCATTTGACGATGATATTCCGTTTTAGAATTTACTTTTGAAATAGTGAATGATTAATTATTTAAAGCCCTTATCTTGAGGGCTTTTTTATTTTTGTTATCGGAAAAACTTGAAGTTTTTTAGCGCTTTAACTTGCTTGATTTAGTTTGGATGTAAAAAATATTCAAATTTTTAAAAGGATTTGCAACCTTGTTAGTCTAACTAAAATCTTAGTGGTTTTAGTTTGCCTGCTAATCATCAAAAACTTTTAATTAAAACGGAGAGAGGGAACCGCTCTATCACATACGTTAACATGAGTGAAACGCACCTTAAAAAATAAATAATTGCAAACTGGTTCACGAAATCAAATTAGTGAGAGAAATAATACTTTGGTAGGATGTATTCATCACTAATCAGGCAAGGTGATAATTGTTTAGTTACCCGTGATATTTTGAATGTAGAGAAAGTATTCAAATATCAAAAAAAATTGAAAAGTGAGTCAATTCTTAAAAAGGACTTAGCATCATGTTATTCGACCCATTCTACGTCAGATCGCGCAGCCGCAGGCGCTTTTTATTTGCCCCTTATTTTTTTGAAGCTAACCCCCTCGAATTTGAAATTAATACCGAATGTAAAACTCGTGATGATATTTTTATCAAGCAGTTTTTATGGCGACTGACCGACGAACAAAACTT
>NZ_JBFDAH010000020.1:90046-94420 GCF_040719265.1 Aliikangiella maris
CTCGAATTTGAAATTAATACCGAATGTAAAACTCGTGATGATATTTTTATCAAGCAGTTTTTATGGCGACTGACCGACGAACAAAACTTTCCGCAGCACCTCTGGCGAATTGTCGAAAAAATTGGTCATTACCACGGTCTAACTATTCAGTCCTGGTATACCGAGGATGATGTCATCGATGACTTAGTCCACCTCATCAAAATTCAAACGATTATAGTGTATAACTGTTTAATTCGAGATGAATATGAATTAGAGGGCTTCCTTGGTGATTATGGTTGGGGCGATAATCAAATTGAATACTTAGAGCGGTATCGTGCTGAAAATGGGGAGTATGATCCCAATTATTTTTGGCCATTGGAAGAATATTATAAATTGCTCGATACTAATCCCACCGCGGCAGGTATTGCTAAAAAGTTTCGTGAAAAGCATACGCGGCGGGTTGAGGCTGAGCGGCGATTGGTTGCTAATAAAGAACAGTCAAAAGAGAAAACAACTTATGGTGCGGGAGTTGAACAATCAGAATATATTGGTGATAATGCTGAAGGTAATCGTACTGAGCAGGAAAAGGTTGTTCCAAACAACAATTCTTCTGTTTTTCCATTAAAGTTTGATAATTCAAGCGGAATAAAAACTTGGGAATCTCCCGCGGGACTGAAGTACGGTCCTGATCCTAGTCCGAATTTCGGAAATCGTATTCAGCATGTTCTAAATCATGCTGAGGATATTCCTAATCGACCAGGCAAGCACGGTGTATTTGACAGTCGTAAGGAAGCTCTGCAATTAACAGACGAAGCATGGAAGATGGTGCTTAGTGGAGACTCAAGCGTTATACACACGGTGAATCCAGCCAGAGGAAGAGCTCCAGCGCGTGATGTTTATCTTGTCCCTATGAATCAAAGAACGGGTTATGTCGGCGGGCAATGGGGTAATGCGAATGGTTTGCCGGAGGCTTCACATTTAAGACTAGTTATTGAGAATGGAAATAACGTTGTTAGTTCCTTCCCGGTTATACCCTAGGAGAGTGTATGTATTATCTTGAAGAAAATTGTACTGTATGCGGTGAGGGAATACTTGGATTCCTCAGATGTAGTGACGGGAAAAAAGTGGTTATCATGTGTGAAGAGTGTAACTCTGTGTGGATAAATCCGGTTGAAGTAGTAGATATGAATCCTATATATCCTGAGCCACCCGACTTTCTGCTCCCTGACTCAGAAATATCTATTAGTGGAGGGGATTCAGGATGGGCGTCTTTTGAAGAGATAAAGTCGGCGGGAATGAGTGATTACGCAGATGAGGCTAGAAGTTACGAGCCGTAGTGAATGTGCTGATTTGTTGTTCCAAACAAAATAAATCCTGATCATTTAAAGTTAGTAACAAGCCATCCAAATGCTCACTCATTAAGTGTTCATGGTGGGAGTGTTACTGATGGCGCGTTAATGTATCGCGCCAAAACAGCTGTTAAACCAAATGGAGACGTTGGCCCTTCAGTTCCCCCATTATCATCGGCATTTCATAGTGATGAATTGTTGGTTTTCGCAGACCAGGCAGTCAGAAATGGAGGAGCCCTGCAGAAAGCGATTGCACGTCAACCCAATCAGTCAGTGGTCAGAGTGACAATTGATGATGCAGGCGATTTAGGTGCAGATTTGGGGAGAGGGTTTAAACGAGTTTATGGTTCTGGAAATAAAGCAAAGAACCTTGAAACACATGGGGCGCCGGTACGAGTCGATAACTTACGGAGTGTAGAGGGAGTTTACATGTTCAATCCAAGCAAAAATGTTTGGGAAACAATCACGATATTCCCAGCTCCATTGCCATAGGATAC
Organism: Aliikangiella maris; assembly: GCF_040719265.1. NCBI lineage: Bacteria > Pseudomonadati > Pseudomonadota > Gammaproteobacteria > Oceanospirillales > Pleioneaceae > Aliikangiella > Aliikangiella maris. The sequence goes on from NZ_JBFDAH010000020.1 coordinate 91,872, forward strand.
AGAAAATGAAATATACAAATATTGTTCATATGTTGAAGACTGTTTTTGTTGCAGATTTTAGCTTTCCTGAAGACATGGCTATTAGTCTATACACGGAGAGCTTAAAAAATAGTGATAAATTGAATGAAATGAAGAGTGAGCTTGAAGAAGCATTTTGTGATGAATCTCTTTCTTGGAAAAAGATGCTTTTAAATGATGAATATGAAGTTATGGACTTTGATACAGAAGAGGAGGCGAAAGCTTACGCTAAACGAGTGCTCTGGGATCCCATTATGTAGTTCCAAACAAGTTGATTACTTCGCCTACAACTATCAAAACAAATGGGTTAGCAGAACAAGTGTCACACTTAGCTGAGATGGTTCCAGGTATGAGCAATAAACAAGCTACAGCTTTATTGGAAGCTGCTTTTGATCCAAGAAAACCCGTGGAAGTTGTTATTGGGGGGAGTCGAGTTAGGAATTTCTTTGGCAAAGGAGAGTTCAGACTAGACAGTGATTTAGATATTGGTTTCAATGCCAAAATGAAAAATAGCCAAATTGATAGAATACTAAACTCTTTCGATGAAGCTGGTGATCTAGTATCTGAGAGAGGCGTCAAGATATTCGCTGGCAATAAACCACCAAGCGGGATTATCGAATCTCCACAGGAATTTTTCCAACGGTCAGGTATACGAGAATTTCCCCCTTCAAGAGCGGGTGAGCCTTTTGGGCCTTCAGGTTATATTTCTATAAATCCTGATGGAACGATCACCCTAGTTCCACCAGGAATGTAAGGAATCAAAATGAATATTTCTAACGACAACATTAGTGATTTCAATGTCAAAGTAAACGAGATGGGCTTTGGAAAGCCCATCTCTGAAGATGAGTCAATTAGCTTCGCTTTATCAATTGGCTTTGAAAACATCTTAGAAAAATTTTCTGAGTATTTTAATGATTTTATAGAGCGGGAGGCGGAAGACCCAGAACCGGATGAATACTTGGATGGAGTATACTTGGAACTTAAGCGCGCAGGGTTTCCTGATCTAGAAAACATAATTGACAGCCACTTAGATTTGTTTTGTCGGCTAGTTTCTGAAGAATTAAGGTCAGAATTTCTTGGATATGTACTAGGCACTGCTAACAGAGCTGAAGATAAATCTCTATTTGTTATTCAATCCTTAAATAACTTAGAAGCTAAAGGTAGTTATATATTTTGCGAAGGAGTGGGTTATCTTATAAATAAGTAGTTCCAAACAACTTTAAATCGATATATGGAAAGGCTCCTGCTGTGAAAGTTGAAATAGATGCGATGGCAGATGACATTGCATCCATGTTTGGTGGGCAAGTAGCCAAAGCTCCGATAAAGTCACAGGAGCGCGCAATTCAAAAAATCATGAATGATTATGGCGGTGACGCAACAAGGATTAAAGATCTTTCAAGAAATACCATCATTGTATCTCCAGATAAAATGGATGCGGTAGTTGCAGAGTTAGCTAAACGAGGCGCAAGTGTGAAAGTAATCAATGGTGCGACAGATCCTCTTGGTTATAGCGGTGTTAACTCAACTATAAAGACTCAAGCCGGAATTTTCGGCGAGGTACAAGTAAATACACCAGCTATGATTTACGCAAAAGAATCTGAAGCTATGGCGAGAGTGTTATTAGGAGACGACTTATATAGTTCGATAGCTTCAAGATCTGGTATTGCAGGGGGGCAAGGTCATAAATTTTATGAGCAATGGCGAGTACTGAATCCAGCGAGTACACAGGCACAGTCGATAGCGGATCAAAGCCGTGCTTATTATGAAGCTATTAGGAGGGCCAATGGCTATTAATAAAGGCGAGTTGTTTTCTCGACAAGATGTATATATTGACTATCCATTTGAGGAAGTGATGTATCGCTGGGATCATAAAACTGAAAAAATTTATGTTAAGTTTTATGGTGAAGAAGAGAAAAGTGAGCCAGTCCTTTACGATAACAGATTATTTAACGATGCGTTACTGTCAGGGCAGGAAGTTACAAAAAAAGTTTATATGCGAGGAAAGTAATTGAGTAACTTAGATAAAGCGATTGAGATTGCAACCAAAGTACACGCTGGTCAGCTTGATAAAGCTGGCCAGCCGTATATTTTGCATCCGCTTAGATTGATGTTTAAGTTTGAAACTGAAGTAGAAATGATTGTTGCTGTTATGCACGACGTTATTGAGGACAGTAACTTCTCACTCGAAGACCTGAATATTCAGGGGTTTTCGAACGAGGTAATTGAAGCCATTAATTGTTTGACAAAAAAAGATGGTGAAGATTATAAAGCGTTTGTTTTGAGAGTTTCTAAAAATCAATTGGCAAAAAAAATTAAAATTGAGGATATTAAAGACAATTTGAATCTAACTAGGTTAGAAGAGATTACTGATAAAGATTTACAGAGAGTCGAATAAAAATAAGGGGTCAATCCTATTTTAAAATATATAAAATCTAAGCTATATTATTGTCATGCCAAGACCCACTCGAATAGAATATAAAGGCGCATTTCACCATGTGATGAATCGCGGCCGAGGCCGTCAAACGATTTTT
>NZ_JBFDAH010000021.1:0-90921 GCF_040719265.1 Aliikangiella maris
TGATGTTTTTACTGAGTGAGTTGCCAAAGCAGCCCAATGATATCGAGTACTTGATGCCTTGGAATTTTAAGTACCATCAATAGTCAAGCGTGTAATTCGCTGGACGCTTACAAAAAAATTGTATTCCCTTCAGGAAAAACTAAATTATCAGGTAAAGCATCGGTCCGGCCACAATTAACCCATACCACAAATTATGGACAACCCGCCTCTGATGCTCATTGTAATGTGAATTCGCAGACCAGCTTTAACTTTTAGACAGCCGCATAAGCATGGTTTCGTATTACCGATGTAAATTACAGAAAATCAGAACAGACTTAAGCGTTATTATCTGAGTTTGCAGTTTGAGATGTATAAGGTTGTACTGGAGTATTTTCGCTTAAGGGTAAGCGATAAACAAAGATAGCTGGTGGTATCATTACCGCATATACAACTATTCGAACCCATAGCGGTTCTATCATCAACCCTGAATATAAGCAAGCGAGGGCCATTGTTGAGAGGGCGATAATTTTTGCTTTTTTAGGAATACTTCTGGACTCTTTCCAATGATATAAAATCGGTCCAAACCAGCGATGTGACAACAACCAGGCATGTAAGCATGGTGAAGATTTAGCAAAACAGGCCGCAGCGCCGATTAAAAAAATAGTTGTAGGTAGCCCTGGAACAAATATTCCGACAAAACCAATCATTACCAGTAACAAACCGGTTAGGATTAAAATGTACTTGATAGCGCCACGCTGATATTTGCTCAAAAATCTACCTGCTCAATCTACGATAAAATCCTATTAAGGCCCTTTAGATTTAGTCAAACTTGCGAATATAATCAAGACAAATCTAATAAAATACGAATTAGCTATAAATCTTGCTATTTTAATAGCGAGCTTTATCGATGCCTGATCAGTGTATATCAATCAGAATTAATTACAACTAGTGGAATATAGAAGACTACTATAAATTAAACTTACCAAAAGAGGTAACTTTACCAACTTGATTAAAAGAGTAATAAGTATTTTGCAATTTAAAAATTTAGATAAATCGTACAGCTAAGTGGGAGGCTAACTTGGTTAATGCGACTTTATCAATTCGATAGAATTAAAACGAGAAAAACGGATTATAATCACTCTATTAAACGCTTGAACTCATCCCAGATCCCTAGAGATTCATCAGCAAAAAGATCAATGCCCAATGCTGACTTAATCAGATATAAGACAAGCATGATAAAACCTAATATTGAAATCAATACCAAAAGCGACAATAACAAAAACATCACAAGAGCGATACCTTTCTCTGAATGAGATATTACCCTTCGGTTGTGCCCTAAAAGAAATACCATATAAAAACTCCAGGGCAAAAATGGAATAAAGATGGTAGGTCGAAAATCAATACTATGCTTTTTCCAAGCTTGCCCCTTTAGCGCCTTCTTTATCTCTTCTAATTGCGCAGCAGTAAAGCTATCGGCAACAGGCTTATCTATATCACCTAAAAATCGCTTAAGAACGGGGTCATCAGCTAGCTCACTTTTTAATTTATCTTGAGTGACTGATTGACGTATCATAACAAACTCCATTTAAAGCGGTTTACCTTAAGTGTAGCCAATAGTGTTAAGGCTTTAAAATTCATTTGATAGAAAACTGTTAATAAATTGCTATGCCTGATATTGTTTTATACGTAGTTGAGATGAAAAATTACAGTTTCTTATTCATTATTATTTTTTCTTAGCGCTTCTAATATTCCTCGATAAGTGATATCCGCTCTATTACTCAAGTTTTCAGGATAGTATCATCATAACTACAGTAGCTTGAAACTGTAAACCATCGATATCAATTAGCGCTACTCCGAAGTTTCCTACTCTTTTTAGTTTACTGGCTAACTGACCACGTAATTTTAAACTTCTATTTAATAGCGCTTCTCTGGCTATCTCAAACTATATTTACGCTCCAACTCATCCATGTGTTCATAGATACCAGAAAACTTAATTTCGTTAAAAACATCATTTTCTAATAGCTCTAGTCTCTTGCGCTCTATTGCTTCGTAAGGAATAAAATAATCCCCATCCATATCCTCAATATCGAGTTCATCTAAAGTTAATCGTGAAGATTTAAGCTTACAAAAAGAAAGTATATTTTTTTTATCATTCGAACTTACCTTATCAGAAGCAAGTAGATAGTCGAAAAAATCCAACCTTAAATATTTCATCAGGAAATAAATATCCGTAAAGAAACCATCATTATTTTCGTCAAGAGGGTTAACGGCCCTATTGGAACACTCAAGAATACTAATCCAATCATCTGAGCTCAAATTATTCAACAAGTCTTCAGAAGAAAGTAGTAACTCGCTTGTAAACTTACATGAACAATTCTCCATCAAATATACAAATAGCTCTTTGGCATCATATTTTTTTATTTCATCACGGAATTGTTCAATAAATTTAATGCCAGCTAAATTAGAGGTTCCGTAACCATCGCGTATTTTTTTAACTAAATCAATCATCAGCTTCACCCTCTAATCCAGTGTTTTATTAACGTCTAATATAGATCGAACAACCCATCCATCATCATCTATTTTAAATCGATAAAGCTGATGCCGAGCACCAGAAACATCCAATCCCATATCTCTTAACATATCAGGAACTCTCAATGCTTCTTCTACAGAGGGTTGGTAGTGTCCTGATAGGTTGTCGAGCCTTCTTATTTGCCCCTGACCATTCAACCTCATCTGACCTGCCGCTAAAACATCTTCTCCATTAGCTAATGTTGTATGTTTAGAACCAACTACCAATCTACGATCATTTGTAATCACAAAATCCAAATCACGAGGAACAACATTTCCTTCTCCGAGTGTAACTTTTCCATTTACTACTTTTACTTCTCCAAATACTTTTCCTTTGGTGCTTAGAGCTTCTCCAGGAAATTTATTTGATACCAAACCTTTCGAGTTTGGAACAACACTAGTCTTGCTCTATCCGCTTCTGCACATTAGCTTCAAATTCAAACTCTTTTCTCAAATTACCCATATTTTGAATCGGAATTGTGAAAGCGCCAACTTTTAGCTCATTTCTCGTAAAATTAACGATTCCTCCACTTTCAAATAAATATATTATTGGACCGAACAACCCTTTATATTTATCGTAAATATCAGGATATGAACTGCTAACAACCCCCCAAATTAAATAACTCTTGCAAATCATTCTGATAAAAGGAGAAACGTTATCATTAAAAATGTTCTTCAGTTTATCGTCGATATCTTCAGGAACAGTAACATCACTATCAATCACTTCAATAGGATTAAACATCGGTAGATTGGAAGCAAAATTAAAATCATTTAAAAACTTTGATGCCCTAAAGAGATACTCATTAACAAGCAATGCTTTATTTCTATCTACATTTTTTTCACTCAAAGCATCCCAATCTATCGAATTGAGACGTTCAAGTGCTACCTGATAATTAAAACTCATATTTGCAAGCATCCTTAAAAATTTTTGTTGAAATAGTCCATAAATCCATCAAACGTTCCCCAATTTGGTTGCGCCGGTGCTAAATCATGTGCCCCTGGAGGGGGTGGATTAAACATTTGGAATTCTGGATCCCATGACTGTGGGTTTCTATAAGGAATTCCTTGAGCCATAAATTGCCTTTCACCCAATTCATGACCAGCTAATTGCTTAAAATAACTCTGTTGAGATGCAGTAAGTTTAGTCGTTTGTGCAGTTTCCCATGCAAATGCTATTTCTGGATCAGCTGTAAACCTGGATAACACATAGTTTTCACTGTCAGTGAAGAGCTTATGTTTTCCGAAAAACAAATGTTTCTTGAGTGTAGTGACTTCAGAAACCGATAGACCAGTGTTTTGAGCAACTGTTGCCACGTCATCAAAATGGACGTTTCTAATATTCGAATATGAAGCTTCCGCTAATTCATCAATCTTGCTGAATTCACCAGCGCCTGTATAGAAAGTTTGCTTGTCTGGAACAACTCCAAACTATATTTTTTTAAACTCCTCAAGTTCTTGTTCAGTACCCCAATTTCCGAGCGAGTCAAAATGAAACGACTCACCATTCTCTAAACCTATATTCTCAGCAATTCCGTAAAGATCTCCTCGCCAAAGTAAATCATAAGGAATAACTTCGGTGATAAATACACATTTACTCCCTATCACTTTCTCATTCTTCTTTGACTTTTCTCTTAATTCAAACTCACGCAAGCCATTTTCATTTTCTAGCAAAAGAAGAACATATTCCTTACCTTCATCAACTTCTGACCTACTCCAAATAGGTCTACGCTTTGGCCGCTTTCTCATCTGCTCTTTTTGTTTTAAAAGAAAATCCTTTTGTTCCTGAGTTAATTTATTCATAGCAATACCTTAAAACTTTAAACCTGGGAAATATTCCGATGTTCGCCCAGATATCCAGCGAAAATGTTCATACCCACCTTTCATATCGGATAATACTTGCCGCATAGCGGTGCGATCGATTGTTACACCTGCAGCACGCATTTCCTCTAAACGAACTAATGCCTCAGCTCTTCTTGAACCACCAACTCCCAAGGCGTGTATACTTTCATGTAAACCTGTAGATGCTGTCGCCTGCATACTTCCTAGCTCAACATCTAACATCTCCCAATATTTTCCGTTTTGAGTATTTTGCATGAATATTTTCCCAAGATTTCCTTTTCGAATACCATATACATCTGGCCCCATGGGAGCACCGTCAACGAATCTTAAGAAGATTTTCTGATCATCCAGAGCTTTTAAAGCTACTTGTCCAGCTTCAGTTTTACCAAAATATTCTCTTACAGCCCGATATTCATTCGCATTTAAATCACCCCAATGCTTATGAACATAATCACCATCACCTCGGACAATACTGTCTACAAATTTTTGACTTATATTCTTTTTAGGGGGCTGTAAAATAGAAAGATCAACTTTGTTTGGAACAACAAACGTTGCTCCAAACTATACACTTAGTCAAGTAGTGACTTTACCTGCTCTAAATCGGCCTGCAATCGCTTCTCTTCATTAGTTTCCAGATCATATTTAAAGCTATCAAAAGGTATTTCAGCCAACACAGTTTTCACTCCATTTTGAACATGTTCAAACGAATATCCTTTTTGATGTAAATATAAGCATATTGCTATATAAAACATGAGCTTTTCCACAGGACTAGATTGAATAATCTCTTTGTAAAAATCACCAAGAAGCCGCATAGTAGCAGCCACATGATCATCACCTAACTTAAATGAAGCTTGAAAGTCTTCATCAACACTTTCAATTATTTCTTCGTAGCTATACCTATCCATAATTAATCAAAATCTCTTGAGAATACATTAAGTTGAACATTGGGGTATCGACTTCTGAAATCTAGAATAACATCACCACAGCTCTGGCACGCAAGTCTCTCAGTAAACAAATTTACTCTGCCGCTGGCTTGAGTATTGTTGCCTAGTCGAGCAGCTATATCTTCTAATAATTTGAACTCAGTGTCAGCATGACGCAGATAGCCTGCATCATCTATATATCCGCTTGAATTTATCTTCTTGGGAATAAATGCCCATTCATCTTGGGGCTTAAGTAAAACAAATCCTTTATCTGCTCCCTTATCGCCAACAAAGTTAATTTTACTATGTGCTTTTAACTCACTAGGTAAACCATCAATATCAATTTGCGCTACTCCGAAGTTCCCTTCTCTTTTTAGTTTACTGGTTAACTGACCACGCAATTCTAAGCTTCTATTTAATAGCGCTTCTCTGATTTCAGGATTAGTTGAATTACTCAAGTATCGTGAGTTTGGAACAACACCAACCTAGTCCAATAGGACTTCCTTCATTTTTCTCAAGAAGAACTCTTTATTTGAAGAGATTCTTTCAATTAATAATTCCTCCAAGTCAAACTCGTTTTCGATATCAAATTCATTTGAATTGGCTGCCTCCAATGCTTTAGTGACCTCTTCTTTAAGACTTGAATCAAACCCATCGAAATATGGCTTTACATATTTCATTAATGTTGAAGTTAGTTCCCCCTCATTAGACACATTTGTTCTCGCAATATCTTCGATGGCCTCCGCTTGCAGCGGAGACTCATGAGAGATAGGGTCAAAGATAACTTGAAGAAAATGTGGCTGATAATTCTTTTTATTCATCAATATTTAACCTTTAAGACTGTTGAAGGAGTAACTGCATGAGGATGAATTGGGAATGCTGTAAACATATTCCCGCTTTGAGCATTAAACCTGACTCTACTCATATAAGACAAGTTCTCATTTAAGCTGAAGACGCGTTTTGAAAATCCTGTCCCAATTACGTCTGGATGTTCAAATACTATATCATTTACTAGATGAGGATTATCCGCTCTTGAACGAATTAAACTAGCTCTATTCATAATATTCAACTGATCTCTATTACTCAAAAATCCAGTAGAATTTTGCCTTGATCGATTAGTTACTTCCGGTCTGGGGTTGATCCCTAGTCGAGCCCTCTTCCTATGCTGTATCGGAGTTACGTCTGCTCCGTGACTAGTTTTGAAATGAGCCCCTGTAGATTGTTCTAACTCTGCCAATCTTCTACCTGCATTAGCTTCAGCTTTAGCTTGTACAAGTGCAGATCTTTCACTACCAGATAGATCGCCCCATTTAGCCCGAAGCGCTTCAGCCCTCGATACATTACCGTTTGGAACATCTCTCCCCAACTCACTACGATGCGTCCGCTCATTATCAACAATATTCCCTGATTGTTCAACACTCGCATCATAGTCTGCTTTTTCCTTAGGCTTAGCTTTATTTACAATTAACCGTCGCTCAGCTTCCACCCGCCTTGTATGCTTTTCACGAAACTTTTTGGCTATACCCGCCGCGGTGGGATTAGTGTCGAGCAATTTGTAATATTCTTCCAATGGCCAAAAATAATTGGGATCATACTCACCATTTTCGGCGCGATAGCGCTCTAAGTATTCGATTTGATTATCGCCCCAACCATAATCACCGAGGAAGCCCTCTAATTCATATTCATCTCTGATTAAACAGTTATACACAATAATCGTTTGAATTTTGATGAGGTGGACTAAGTCATCGATGACATCATCCTCGGTATACCAGGACTGAATAGTTAAGCCGTGGTAATGACCAATTTTTTCGACAATTCGCCAGAGGTGCTGCGGGAAGTTTTGTTCGTCGGTCAGTCGCCATAAAAACTGTTTTATAAAGATATCGTCACGGGTTTTACATTCGGTATNGCCATAAAAACTGTTTTATAAAGATATCGTCACGGGTTTTACATTCGGTATTAATTTCAAATTCGAGCGGGTTAGCTTCAAAAAAATATGGGGCAAATAAAAAGCGCCTGCGGCTGCGTGATCTGACGTAGAATGGGTCGAATAACATGGTGATAAGTCCTTTTTGAGAATTGACTCACTTTTCAAATCTTTTTGATATTTGAATGCTTTCTCTACATTCAAAATATCACAGGTAACTAAGCATTTATCACATTGCCTGCTTAGTGATGAATATATCCTACCAAAGTATTATTTCTCTCACTAATTTGATTTCGTGAACCAGTTTGCAATTATTTGTTTTTTAAGGTGTGTTTCATCCACGTTATTGTATGTGTTGTGGTTCAATAAAACCACACAACATAAAGGATGGTAGAATTATCAATAAACGAAGAAACATTTATCTTTTTATCACAAACTTAAAATTAATCTACTTAGCAGCAAAAACCTAAAAAACAACTCTCTCATTTTGTTTTTTATAAAAATACATTTGCTTGTCTGCAAATTTTAACAGCTCAGCGGTACTACAACCATCTTTAGGATAAGTCGCGACACCATAACTATATTTAAAATAAACGGTTTCATCATCTAAAATTAGTGGTTGATCCATTGTTTGCTCTAAACGCAGTAACAACTCACTGGTTCGTTCATCTCTGGCACTATTATCGAGCAAAACAACAAACTCATCTCCACCAATTCGCGCAACCATATCTGATCCACGAAATCCAGTTCGCAATCGGTTTGCAAACTCAATTAAATATTGATCGCCATTTAAGTGGCCAAAACGATCATTAATTAATTTAAAGTCGTCCAGATCAATAAATACTATCGACAACTGAAACTGTTTTCGCTTAGCCTTTATTAAGGCTTTTTCAAAATGCTCTAACAAACCAAAGCGGTTGACCAGCCCGGTCAACGAATCACGCAAGGCTTTCTCTTGTAATTCATATTCTCGGTTTTTTTGTTTAGTAATATTTAAAGAGACCCCTTCTACCCCCAAAAATTCTCCCGCATGATCATAACGAGCATAGGCACAAGTAGAGACCCATACGGTAGAGCCATCTGATTTACAAATGAGCGTTTCGACTTCGACCGGCGCACCTTGGCTAGCCAAAATGCTTTCAAGTGCTTGCGCTCTTTCTTCTGGAATCGCATAAAAATCAGTCATTGGTTTACCGATAGCTTCATCAGCGATATAACCCAGCATTTTTAATGCATAAGGAGAGGCCATAATTAAATTGCCTGCGGCATCGGTGCGGTAATAAAATCCCGGTAAATTTTCTATAATTTGTTTAAACTCTCGCTCCGAATCTTGCAAGCGTTTCATTAACTGGGTATTTAGAGTTACATCGCGAATGCTGCATACGATATAAACCTTATCATTTTTATCGGAAAAGGTTTCTACCTTTAATTGGACAATCATGCGATGACCACGAGAGTGAAATATTTCTATTTGGTACTCATTAGGTGGCTTTTTGCCTTGCGTCCGGGACTGATATCTCTCGGCGACCAAATGTTGGTATTCAGGGACAATCTGCTGCATAAACAATGTCCCAAGCAATGCTTCACGAGTTGTGCCAACCATATCAGCAAATGCCTGATTGACCAAAATAAAACGGCCGTCTTTAATAACAAAAACCCCATCTTGTAATGTTTCTATCAAGGTCTTATAAAAGTCGGTGTCAAAATAAGAGGGCTTAGCTAAATTATCCATAATGCCGGAACGAAATTATTAAAATATATTATTTATTCGTAAAAAAAATAATACTCTCATGCTATTAATCCAGAATCTAGTTATTTTTTGTGATTCAATCACGCTCAAATTGGATTTTGTCGATGAATAAGCCATAATTATATTTTTGAACTTGTTTAATAAATGATATTACATGATTTTGCAGGTAAACATATCGTTTTTACCTCAACAATGTTCTCTAACTAACGATAAACCACGGCTAAATATATCAGTAAAAGTACAAAGTTTAACTTAATAGTACTAGCGATTAACAACCAAAATATTTTTTAACGCTATATTTTTAGTTACGTAGTAATTAAAATAATACTGAGTAGCTTAGATAGGAATTTTTTAAAGCCAATAGACGGGTGTAGATGATCATCCAAAAAGTGAATTATTGAAGAAGTGATTAAATGGCGAGTTTAAATTTAATCAACTTTCGGTTAATGTCAGTTCATACAGTTTAGTAATTTTATCCATTCTCTCGAGGAAATCTTCGGTAATCACTCGAATTACGCGAGGAATATAAGCATTGTCTCCCAAGGTATCAAATTTAGTTTTATAAAATTGCCACTGGCGTCTAACATTGACTAATTCCTTAGTAATTTCAGTGGTATTAACATCGGACTCTTGTAGAAAGTCCAAACCATTTTCAAATTGACTAACAGCCTGATTAAATTGTAAGTGAGAATCTTCATCTCTGAATCCCACATAACTAGCAGTGTAATATAGAGCGATTCTTTGCGAGAGCATACGCTGACGACCAGAAATATTAATCAATTTAGCCTCAGATTTTAGAGTAGAGTTTTGTAATTCCAAAACTAATTCATGTGCAGCATGAAGCAGGAGATTATTCTGGTTTAATATTTTATCTGAATAATTTTCCACCGGCTTTGCAAGAACAATGGCTTTAAATTCTCCCCAACGTTCTTTAAGCGTTGTTAATTTGGCAACAGACTCTGCTTTAGATATGGAATCTTCAAGATTGGCCAAATTACTTTCGAAGCGATTAATACTTTCGCGTAATTCCTTTTGTGCATCTCCTCGATTAATTCTGTGAGTAATCATCAAATAATTTTTTGCAATCCGTTGTGATAACATGCGCTGTTGTCCGGCCTGATTGATTGCTTCGGCAAGCGTTAACGCTCGAGCCCAAACAGACTGATTGAAACCGACGACCAGGCAACACACAAATATTGTTAGTATTATTTTTTTAGTACACATATTTATACCCTATTCAACTAAAGACAGCATGAGATTTTACGTTCTAAATGTTTAACAAATTTGATCAGACTCAATGAAGAGAATAAGTAAGCAAATAAATTTAACGAATTCTCTCGAAACGAGATAAATTTTTAAATTTTGAACTCTGCAAAAAAAAACCCACTTTTTAAGTGGGTTTTTTAATTATTTACAGTACAGCGTTAAATATATTTTACCTGTACAATTTCGTATTCAACTTCACCATTAGGGGTTTTTACAATCCCAATATCACCTTCCTCTTTTCCAATTAATGCTCGAGCAATTGGCGAGTTAATTGAAATTTTAAGTTTTTTGATATCGGCTTCATCATCACCAACAATTTGATAAGTCACTTCATCATCAGTTTCAAGATTCACCAGTTCAACGGTCGTGCCAAAAATCACTTTGCCATTGTTGGCTATTTTTGAAACATCGATGATTTGGGCATTGCCCAGCTTACCTTCAATTTCCTGTATACGCCCTTCAATAAATCCCTGCTGTTCTCGCGCAGCATGATACTCTGCATTTTCTTTTAAATCGCCATGCTCTCTAGCTTCAGCAATTGCAGCAACAACTTTGGGGCGTTGTACTTGTTTTAAGTCTTGCAACTCAGTTCTTAAAGCTTCTGCGCCAAGAACCGTCATTGGTGTTAAATTATTCATATTGTAATTACCTTTCTATTTAACCCGCTTGTGCAGCTCTTGGACAGAAACTACTTTTTGACGAGTCTGGTGGCGAATGGCTTTTGCGGTTGCCAAGCCACCAGCAAGTGTTGTTGAATAAGCGACTTTATATTGTAACGCAGATCGTCTGATTTGAAACGAATCTGCCACCGCTTGTTTACCTTCAGTGGTATTTACAATATAGTCGATTTCGTCATTTTTTATCATATCAACTAAATGCGGTCTACCTTCGTATACTTTATTTACCCGTTGACAGAATATACCATCCTGAATTAATCGGGTAGCCGTACCACCTGTCGCTAATATTTCAAAACCACAATCGATTAAAGCTCTTGCCGTTTCTGAAATTTTAGCTTTGTCACTTTCTTTAACACTTAAAATAGCCTTGCCACCACGAGGCGCTTGTGAACCGCCACCCAATTGAGCTTTATAATAAGCTTCACCAAAAGATTCGCCAACCCCCATTGCTTCACCAGTTGATTTCATTTCTGGACCTAAAATAGGGTCAGAACCAAAGAACTTGTTAAATGGAAACACCGGTTCTTTTACAGTATAAAAATCAGACTCAACAGGTTGAGTAAAGCCAAGCTCTTTTAGTGACTTACCCGCCATAACACTGGCAGCAATTTTAGCCAATGGACGCGCGGTTGCTTTCGAAACAAAAGGCACCGTTCTTGAAGCTCGCGGGTTCACTTCGAGTACAAATATATTTTCACCTTGAATGGCAAACTGGGTATTCATTAACCCGCGTACTTCCAGTTCTTTAGCCATTGCTTCAATTTGTTCACACAAACCTTGCTTGATAGTTTCACTTAAAGTGTGTGGCGGAATACAGCAAGCAGAATCACCTGAGTGAACCCCAGCTTGCTCTATATGCTCCATAATGCCACCAATTAAAATGGTTTCGCCGTCATAAATAGCGTCAACATCCACTTCAATCGCATCGTCAAGGAATCGGTCGAGTAGCACAGGAGATTCATTCGAAACAGATACCGCTTCGGTCATATAGCGTTTTAATTCATCTGAATTAAACACGATTTCCATCGCTCGACCACCTAATACATAAGAAGGACGAACTACAAGTGGATAACCGATTTCTTCAGCCAGACGCACTCCTTCTTCCATAGTTTTTACGGTTCTGTTAGGCGGCTGTTTTAAACCTAAACGTTTGATCGCCCGCTGAAATCTTTCGCGGTCTTCTGAACGATCAATGGCATCAGGCGTTGTACCAATAATGGGTACACCAGCGGCCTCTAAGTCGCGAGCAAGTTTTAACGGGGTTTGTCCGCCATATTGAACAATCACGCCTTTAGGCTTTTCTTTCGCAACAATTTCTAATACATCTTCAAGTGTAACCGGTTCAAAGTATAAGCGATCAGAGGTATCATAATCTGTTGAAACTGTTTCGGGGTTACAGTTAACCATAATGGTTTCGTAACCATCATCACGCATCGCAAATGCCGCGTGAACACAACAGTAGTCAAATTCAATACCTTGGCCAATACGGTTTGGACCGCCACCCAGAATCATAATTTTTTCACGATCGGTTGGCTCTGCTTCACACTCATCTTCATAAGTGGAATACATATATGCTGTGTCGGTAGCAAATTCGGCAGCACAAGTATCAACGCGTTTATATACTGGATACAAATCGAACTTATGGCGAATGCGGCGCATTTCTTTTTCAGAAATATCGAGCAGTTGACCCAGTCGTCTGTCAGAGAAACCTTTACGCTTCATTTTACGCACGATTTCGCGATCCAGTTTTGCCGTGCTCAAAGTCGCAAATTGTTTTTCCAGAGCAACGATTTCCTGAATTTGAACCAAAAACCACGGATCGATAGACGTTAATTGGAATACCTGCTCGATGGTGTAATCTTGACGGAATGCATCAGCAATATAATAAATTCTTTCGGCATTAGGCACTTGTAGATTGTGACGCAATACTTCACGCCAGTCATCGCGCTGACAATCCAGAATTGGACTAAATCCATCTGCGCCAGTTTCCAATCCACGCAAGGCTTTTTGCACCGACTCCTGAAAAGTTCGTCCAATTGCCATTACTTCACCCACCGATTTCATTTGTGTGGTTAAAGTGGTATCGGCATTAGGAAACTTTTCAAAGTTAAAGCGTGGAATTTTAGTCACAACATAGTCAATCGATGGCTCAAATGATGCTGGAGTGCGACCACCAGTAATATCATTTTGCAATTCATCTAGGGTATAGCCAACAGCGAGTTTGGCAGCAATTTTAGCAATTGGAAATCCAGTTGCTTTAGAAGCCAGTGCAGATGAACGCGAAACCCGAGGATTCATTTCTATAACAATCATCCGCCCATTTTCAGGGTTTACCGAAAATTGTACATTTGAACCACCTGTCTCGACGCCAACTTCACGCAATACCGCCAGTGAGGCATCACGCATAATTTGATATTCTTTGTCAGTCAAGGTTTGTGCTGGTGCCACCGTGATTGAGTCACCCGTGTGAACACCCATTGGGTCAAAGTTTTCAATTGAACAAACGATGATGCAGTTATCGTTTTTATCACGCACCACTTCCATTTCATATTCTTTCCATCCGATTAAGGATTCATCGATCAGTAATTCCGAAGTTGGCGACAGATCGAGTCCACGGGCACAGATTTCGTCGAACTCTTCTCGGTTATAAGCAATACCGCCCCCCGTGCCGCCCATAGTAAATGAAGGTCGAATAATACACGGGAATCCTACTTCATCTAAAACTTTGTAGGCATCTTTCATGCTGTGCGCGATTCCAGCACGCGGCATGTCCAACCCAATTTTGCGCATTGCATTAGCAAATTGTTCGCGATCTTCTGCTTTATCAATTGCTTCGCGGGTGGCCCCAATCATTTCAACATTATGGATTTCAAGCACGCCGCGCGATGCTAAGTCTAAAGCGCAGTTAAGTGCCGTTTGTCCGCCCATCGTGGGTAAAATGGCATCTGGCTTTTCTTTTTCGATAATTTTTGCAACAATTTCCCAGTGAAGTGGCTCAATGTAGGTTGCGTCAGCCATTTCAGGATCGGTCATAATGGTTGCAGGGTTAGAGTTAACTAAGATGACGCGAAAACCCTCTTCTCGCAATGCTTTACAAGCCTGAGCCCCAGAATAGTCAAATTCACAGGCCTGGCCGATGATGATAGGTCCCGCACCAAGGATGAGAATACTTTTTATGTCATTACGTTTTGGCATTCACTATTTACCGTTTGATATTTCAAGTTTTGATTAAATTGCTTACGCTTGCGAAGTTTACTTTACCGTACACTCAATAATTCATTTCTGCCTGAATTCATCACTGCTTACGCTGTTTCATACTATTGATAAAACGCTCAAATAACGGCGCAGCATCATGAGGTCCAGGACTAGCTTCAGGATGCCCCTGAAAACTGAAAGCCTCTTTTTGAGTATGTTCAATACCTTGCAAACTGCCATCAAATAACGACTTATGGGTCGCTTTTAGTGCCTCGGGCAATGATGCTTCATCGACGGCAAAACCATGATTCTGGCTGGTAATCATTACTGTTTTATCAGCTAGATTTTCTACCGGATGGTTAGCGCCATGATGGCCAAACTTCATTTTGACAGTTTTCGCACCACAAGCCAGTGCCAATAATTGATGGCCAAGGCATATACCAAAAATCGGGATATCTGATTGTAAAAAGGACTGAATAGCCTCAATGGCATAATCACAAGGCTCAGGATCGCCCGGTCCGTTCGACAAAAAGATTCCATCAGGATTTAACGCAAGTACTTCGCTGGCGGGTGTTTGTGCTGGAACAACCGTCAAACGGCAGCCATGATCGGTGAGTATGCGCAAAATATTCTTTTTGACGCCAAAGTCGTAAGCAACCACATGATACTGGCTGTTATCGAGTTTGGTATAACCCTGTCCAAGTTGCCAGGAACCTTCCTCCCAACTGTAAGACTGCTTGACACTAACTTCTTTCGCGAGGTCCATTCCTTTAAGCCCGCTAAAACTTTTAGCTTTTTCAAGCGCCTGAGCTTCATCAATGTGTTCGCCAGCCATTAGACATCCAGCTAACGCGCCTTTATCACGTAAAATTCTCGTCAGCTTGCGCGTATCGATATCACTGATACCAACAATATTATTTTCTACGAGATATTCAGTCAGTGATTTTTCGGCACGCCAATTACTGTATTGGGCAGGCAAATCTCGAATAATCAATCCGGCGGCCCATATATTTTCAGACTCATTGTCTTCTGGGTTAATTCCGGTATTTCCAATATGGGGATAAGTTAAAGTTACGATTTGGCGTGCATAGGAAGGGTCAGTCAAAATCTCCTGATACCCTGTCATTGCTGTGTTAAAAACCACTTCACCAATGGATTCACCATCAGCACCAATAGACACACCGTGAAAAGTACTACCATCTTCAAGGACTAGAATAGCAGGTTTAGACAAAAGACCCTCCGGCTAAAACAGATACTAAAAAGCGGAAAAGTTTGCTTGCTCTTCCGCTTTTTGAAGTTTAATTAAGATGTTCTACCGAGTATTGCGGTAAAATCGAGGTATTCTAAGCGATTTGGCGCAGATTTGTCCATCCGCTCGAACAATTTATTCTATAAATTGGATATCGCATGAAAATTAGATACAATAGCTTTTTGGTCTTGCAAAAGTCTAATTTTCAGTGATTTTCATCTCAAGCGCTTCCATAAAGCCCACTCAACGGCAAAAACCGCAGCCTCTATACTACAGCTTCTAACAGCATTGTATCAAAAGCCACTAGATTAAAAATCTAAAACCACACCACTAGAATCCCAACACCAATTAATGACAACAAACACTTATTCTCTTTTACCTATCAACTTTCGCGACTATCAACTTTTACGACTATTGACTTTATAGATTACTAACTTTGAAGACTATTAAGGTATTCCGTTGGATTGAGATTAGTGCAGTTTTTAAATGCACGATTAAAAGAAGACTTGGAATTAAACCCCGCCTCAAAGCTCAACTCAAGCAGGTTTGGTTTATCTAAAGTTGACTGTAAATGTGCTATAACATAGTTAACGCGTTTTTTATTAATCAAATATCGAAAATTAATCATCCCCTGCTCTTTAATGGCTTTGCTTACCTTCCGTTCACTAAGCCCCAAACGCTTGGCAATATCAGTTAGTCGAATATTTGGGTTGCGATAAAAGCTCTCTTCATCCAATACCTGGCAAACCTGTTGATAAATTTCGCCAGCCGATGGTTGATCTCCAAAATTAAATTCACCTATGTTAGAAGCATTTATTTGGGATGCTTGTAATGAGTCTTGCTGCATGTCTTCTGAGTTTTGTGAATCCCTCAAAGAAGTTAATTCGTTGGATTCCACTCGAGCCATTTCATTAGACGATGATTGAAATAAGCCCTGCGCATCAGAGAAATGCGGTTGGGATAAATGACTTTTATCAGACTCAAAAACAACGACTTTGCCAAATTGATATCCCATATGTTTTGTTAAATAGGTCAATCCAAAGGAAATAACAAAGAAGACAACGCCTGTTGTAATTAGAATTTTAGCTGGTAGATAAAATAGCACAACCCAATCATCAGGATATCCCAGCATTAACCGCAAAAAGACAACAGCTAAAACCAATCCGTATGCAATTTGAAAACTGCGTATGGAAAACTTTAAAAATTTTAGTGGTAATAGATTAGTTTTTTTAATTGGGATTGACGAATAAGCAAACAAACAAAAAGTATAACAAATACCAAACCAGAATATTTCCTGAATACGCGGTTCAACTTTTAAAAAGGCAATTAACAAATTGTTAAAGTCTGGCGAATACGTTGCGGTAAAGTAAATAGTTAAAACACTTAAGGGAAACAAAGCAGCAGGAAACAGCTTTTTCCAATGAAACTGATGATTTAAAGCTTCAACATAAGCTTTCATTAACACCGGATAGCAACACTGTAGTGAAGCAAAAAACAAAGCGCAAACACTGAATGATTTTACTACACCATATTTAACTGCCAGAATTGTCGAGCAAGAATAAATTTCACCTAGCAATATTAATATTAATAACATCGCCCCAATTCGATTGGTTTTGGCGATAAGCATAATAAAGATAAAGCTGAATAATGCAAATAACAGGCGACTTTCAAAAATTAAAAATCCAATATCCATGACATCAGCAGTGCAAGTTCGGTTAAATTTAAAATTAAACGAACATTTTTGATAAGTCCGAACTTTTTTTCAAGAGTAAAAAAGTTGAATTCGGTAAACAGAGTTTTCAAAATGACGAATTGATTCAATTATTGAACCATCATACAGATACTTTAAATAGGTCAGGCTACTTTTTAATGCTTTTCCGATTCGTAACGACACATAAACAATCTCACATGACAACAAATCGGATCAGCCGACGAGCTTAATAAGCACTTATTACTTATTATTCATCACCGACAATTACGGCTTAACCAACCTCATTTGGTAGTTCGCAGTTTGGTAATGACTTCTGAACAATAATTCATTGGTATGTGGAACACGCAGTTCAATCCAAAAAACGGCTTCATCCACCGGTGGACAGTTTTCTCCATAACCACCTTGCATAAAACTAATGTCTCTTTCTCCTGATTTATTGCCATCCCATAGCGCTCGACTCACATCGCAGTTTTCAGGTACCTGAGCACTGATTGTTGTTTTTACTTGAACACTGGTCGAATTATCACAATTGGTTATCCACTTTAAAATAGGTAATTCTCCAGCTTGTCGATTTTTAATTGAAAAAGTTAGAATATCGCAATTAGCACGATCTGGAAACTGCGGAACATCAAGCTGTGTTAGCGCTTGTCCCAAGCGTGTATTTTCAATAGCGTTGTGGCCGGTTCGAATTTTATCATCAACAATCACATCACCATGTTCACCACCAAAACGCATATGATTAAACCAGGCAATACGAGTAAATCCCATATCACGTAGATGTTGATTAATATTCACCGCAGTTAATGATAAGCGACTATCAACAGCAACATTATCAGCCGGCAAATTCACATCGTGTAAACACGGGGCATCTGTATGACATTCATGTAACTGTGTTTGTGGATTATAGTGACGGGATTCAGAATAAAAGGCAAAACTAAAGCCCGTTTCTTTAATAAAATATTCGACTCCCGGGCACATTTGATTTACTTCATTTTTATACCAATAAATATACGGATCATAAATGCTAACATTCGACGAGCTATAATATAAATCGAGTGACGAGGCTTCAAACAAACACTGTCCGTAGCCATCAAGTTGGTTAGCCGCGTCAGTTCCAAGGGATTGATATTGTAATTCCAAGTCGTCCACTCGCACCGCTTGTTGCTTAAGATTCTGCGGCTCATTCGCTATGACAGCCATTTCACTTTTAAACTGATCAAAATAAGGTTTCAAACAATTTTTCGTCCCAACAAAGTAAGGATTAGACCAGTTACCAAAAACAATTTTAGGAATCGTTCGGTAATTTTTTTCGAGAATGATTTCGTGCAACATCTTTTTGACCGTAGATAAATACCGCGCATAAATTTGTGGGTGAATAAATACGCCTGCTGCGGTTTCATTACCAAGTAGCAAGTATCGAATACGCAAATGGATTTCACCCGATTGTTCATCATAATATTCACTTGCAGCTAAAACTGATGCTAAGTAACTTTTGTACCACTGAGCAACTTGATATTCAAAAGTTCCACTTTGCAGTGGGAAAAAACGTAACTCAGTCAATTGCGTCATCACTTCACAAGCACTGGCTTGATAGTCTGGGTAAAAATCATTGTCCACGACAGATTGTAAATCTGCCCGCTGAATATTAAACATCGCAGGCACTCGATATCGAAAGTTGTCTTTTGGGTGAATAGTGAAGTCAGACGGTTCGGCTTCTGGATTAATTTGACATTGACCACTGGATGATTCAATACGACATGGCCCCATAAGTGCAATTGAACGACGATTTTTTCTACCATACATATCATATTCACTGAGTACCATCTTATTCGCTTCTGGCAATAAAATAGGATGCGCAACAATATTATCAACTGTCAAGCGCGATAATGTTTTTGCCGCACTTTGCTCACCATCTTGTTGACTAAGACGACTGAGCATTACCAGGCTTCCCTCCTGCCCATTAATTTTCGGTGATGGTAAGTAATTTTCGGGGATTAACTCCCAAGTTAAACCACTGTGCACCAAAATTTCAGGATTCCATTGGTTCACATGATCGGTTAATGCTGCATTATCTTTAGTTGCCCAGTGCGTGCAACTATCCTCATAAGAGACTCTTTCTGGCAAGCAGATTGTGCGATTTGGTCCTAACTGAATGGCAACATCATTGAGCCACTCATCAATTGTCTGCGAGACTTTTTTATCGTAGCCCATATGGGTGTGTAGTCCGATATTCATTTCACGCGCTACACAGTGCATGGAAAAACAACACAGCATAGCAAATTGAGCAAAAACTAAAATAGTTTTGATTGTATATTCTTTTACTGACGCTATCACTTTTTTCTTAACTCGCTTTTTATTAACTCGCTTTTTTATTAATTTATTTGTTCATTCATTTATTTATTTTTTCATTCACTCGACAAAACGCAGATACAATACTAATTAAAAAGAAAAATCTGTTCCTCCGCCAAATGATTCAATTGTGTGTTTAATAATATTTAAATGCGAAATGGGATCGCCGTACTCATTTTTCAGATTGGTAAAATTGGTTTGATGCACGGAAATGTGTGCAGAATCAACCGGACTTCCCCAATAAGGATTCGACCCTGTTGGTAATAAAGCACCGCCGTACGTTCATTACGTTGATAAAAATTATAAGCTTGTTTGACATTGTCATATTTTAGCTGAAAGGTTTTATTGCTATTAAGGCTATGAGGGTCAAAAGTCACCAGTGCTTCGAGTGAAACATTGTCTTTGCCCAAGCTGTTGGCAACATTAATAGCTGCATTTCCTCCTCGACTATAACCAAGCAGAACGACTTTAAAACCCGCCTTGGTCATTTCTTTTATTTTTTTCTTTATTTTTCTTTCTTGGTTAGCTTTATAAAGCTTGGCATTTTTACCTTCAACAATATTTTCTAAATGTCGATTGCCTGTAGAGTTTTTCCCTGCGCCATAAATCCCCACATAAAAGATTTTATCTTCATTACCCGATATGGAGTCATCTTTACTTTGTTGCGCCGATTGGGTTTCTTTCGACGTTCCTCCTTGACACTTTGAACTACGATTTCCAGTTTGCGCACAATAATGCCCCAGTGCCGACTGTAATCCGGTAGGGTCCCAGGTATTAACAGGATTATTACCAACATAAGCATAAAGATTAAAAGAGCTCGCATTAAAGATATTAAAGTCACGCGCTGGATCAGGGCGATTTAAGCGACCATACACAGGCTGATAGTGACGTGCCTTCATGTATATAGATTGAGTTTTTTGATCATCTTCATGTTGTGTAAAACCATAACTGCCAATATGAATTTGCTGCTTATCCATTTGCTCACCAAATGGGGAGTATTCTTGTGTGGTTACATTATTATCATCACGAAAACGGACTGACTGACTCCCCAGACGATCAGCAAACTGATACTCTAACTCAAGTCGATTAGTATCTTTTTGCCAATATTGTGTTGCCAGCTTGATGCCGCTGTGTAAAACATGTTGTTGACTGGCAATTAACTCTCCGGTTTGGTTTAAGTAAACTTCCTCCAAAACAACCTGTCCAGAAAAATTACGATAATAGTAAGTTGTTTGATGCTGTGACATTTTTCTAACACGCGCCCCATTACCATCATATAAATAATGCGCGATCCATTCATCAGTTTGCTTATCAACCACTAAAACCAAACGTTTTGCATCACTGTATTGATAGCGATAATCGTCATCTTCAATAACATTCCCATCACTATCATATAGCCAGTTTTGATTTTGATATTTTTCATTATAATGTTGTGCAGGTAAACTTGTTACACTGTAATCATTTCGATTGAACCCTGTCTTACTTGATAAATTACCTAAATGATCATACCCATAGGCAACACGATTATTATCAACCATAAAACTTTTTATGCGCCCAATGGCATCATATTGATATTGATATTCACGCTCATATTGGTTTGATTGCCTAGTCAGCGAAACCAAGTTATTCCTTGAATCGAAGCGCATCGCTGTTTCAGCAAATACAGATACAGAATCAACAGTGAAGCGCGTTTCAATTGGTGTTGAAAAAGGTGAATAATGGTAATTAGCAAATGTTTGCTGATTTTCAGAATACCCAATAAAACTGGGGGTACCATCTTGATTAAAATCAACTGTTCGCATTAGCGTTTTACCATCAAAAAGTACTTCTTTGGCTTGCCCATGAGTCGAATAAAGTGGGTAGCTCACTTTGGCATTATCAATACTGGATTGAATTAAGCGTCCGTGATTATCAAACTGCCAATGTAACGTTTTTTCCGTTTGAGCAATGAGCGAGCTACTAAATCCACATAGCATAAAACAAATACCAAGTTTCACTCGGTCTTTTTTTAAATTTTTCATAAGCGATTTTTAATTAATTTTTAGTTAGTTGCATCAATAATTTATAAAAAATTTACTCTGGTCAATCATGTAAAATCATTCTTGCTTATCAGCTAAATCTATCAACATATCAATTGCCGACTCATAGTTTGCTAAACTGCTGGCGGAGTAAGGCTTTGTACAAGCGAATACGCAAAACACACCTTTTTTATCTCCAATCCAGCTACTCACGAGATGATCTTTGCCACCGCCAAAACTTGCTTGATTAGGAAAATATTTATTCATAATACCGGAAGGAATTGCACCATCAACCATTAACGACTCGGGCATATAGTCAGTTTTCGCATCAGAGTTAACAAAAATTTCAGGGACTTGATCACCAGGACCATAAACCTGGGCAACGATTACATCCATACCCGTATGCGCTTTTTCCATCGCTCGCTTTACGGCATCAAGCGGAACATTTTTATTAATTTCTGGATTTTGCAATAACACGATCCACTGCCCATCTTGTAGCACAAAAGTAAAATCTTCCACTGAACCACCATGCCCATAAACTCGATTTTCAAGTGGCGAATCTTCACGAGACACCAAGTGATGAGTTTGCGCATCACCGCCATCGATGAGTTTGGCAGGACGCAATGGAATTTCACTTTCTTCACTCGACTCATGGGTATGCTTTTCGGTGCGGTTACATTTGCTACTCTTGTTACCCGATGCTTGGCAATAAGCTTGTGTGGCACGCTCTTGCGGTCCTTGCCCTTGTGTATTACGTGGATCAGAAGCAAGGCCAGTAGGGTCCCAGGCATTGACTGGGTTATTTCCGACATAAGCATACAAATTAAATGAGCTTGCATTATAGAGATTAAAATCACGCGCCGGGTCGGGACGATTTAAACGTCCGTATACCGGTTTGTAATGACGGGCTTTCATATAGACAGACTGTGTTTCAGTATCATCTTCATGTTGAGTAAATCCATAACTGCCAGAGTGAATTGCCGACTTATCCATTTGTTCACCAAATGGCGAATAGTCTTGAGTAATAATTTGAGTCGATGCGATGCCTTGGGACTGATTATTTTCACCATTAACCCAACGAACCGATTGACTACCCAGTCGGCCATTAAACTGAAATTCTGTTTTTATAACAGGACTTGAACGTTGCCAATGATGAGCGGCAACAATACTTCCTAAACGACTGACATGTCGGCGGCTTTCTAGTCGTTCTCCGCTTTGATTATCATAAGTTTCTTCATAGGAAATATTGCCGTTAGCATTTCGGTAGTAGTAAGTGGTTTGTTGCTGAGTCATTTTTCGCACTCGATTCCCACTACCATCATATAAATAATGCGCGATCCATTGCTCATCTTGTTTATCGGTCACTAAGACTAAACGTCGAGCATCGTTATATTGATAGATATAGTCATCATCTTCGATCAGATTACCATCATTATCGTATTGCCAATTAGTATTTTGATATTTTGTATTAATCGTTTGATTCGGCAAAGGCGCAACACTTAATCCATCATGAGACAACCCATTTTTACCTACCAGGTTTCCTAGGTTATCATACTCATAATTTAAAGTTACCTGATTAATTTTAAAGGTTATCAAGCGCCCCATTGCATCATAAGCATACTGATAATTCTTATCGCTGCCGTTATACCACTTTGTCAAAGACTTTAGCTGACCGGATGCATCGTAACGCATATTGCGCTCATTAAAAACCGTTTCACCTTCAATATTAAGTTGCGTTTGCAAGGGTGATGAAAAGGGAGAATAGTCATAATTCGCTTGTGTATTCGTCCCTGTTGAATAGTCAATATGATGAGCGCTGCCATCTGGATTAAATTGAATATTTTCAATAATAACTTCGTTATTTGATTCAATTTTTTTGGCTAATCCATGTAATGAAAAATCACTATAAATCACACTATTTTTTGCATCGGCAATTTCTTGAATTAATCGACCTTGATGATCATATTGCCAACGAATTGTTTTTTGCGTTTGTGCCACAGCAACAATGCTGACATTACCTAACAGAAAACAGCCCAAATAAACTTGACTTTTTTTTGATTTAAAATATTTCATTCGCAACCTCGTGATGACTCCCATAAAGGTCAAGCTTTATGGGAGCGTTGATTCATCACCAATAATTAAAACAATAAAAAACGTTAACTTAATGATTATTCACATTTTAAAATCATGGTCGATAACGTGCTTCAAAATAGCTGGTTCTTTGCGACAGTCGTCCACCTTCTTTAATTTCTATCCATAATGAGGCGCTATCAACCTGTTGCGTCGGACAATTACTTGAACCATCCATATCAGACAAGGTCATGGTATTCGCAGCACCACCACTGGACTGCGCAATTAACGCCTTATCCCAACGACAACTGGATGGAATTGAAAAGTCCGTGCTGCTCCAATACAACTTGGCCTCAACATTTGATTCACCACAACCGCTACCAGTGACTTGCCAAGTAACAGTAGGTAGTCCCCCCGTATTGTTATCGATAGAGAATTCAGCCACTCGACAAGTCGGGCTACGCACCGGATCGAAGCGAGCAATTTGTGGTGGACGTGATGCAATTTTTACTTGTTGTCCGTTAACCTGCTGCCACAACTCAATGATAAATTCGGCACGTCTTACTCGCGGACAGTTGTGATTGGGCCCATAACCGCCAACCATATAATCGACAGTACGATTACCTGATTTATTGCCATCCCAAAGCGCTTTATACGCCGCGCATTGATTCGAAAGATTGGCAGGATCAATCGTTGTTGTGCGTACCTGAACGGACACATTATTACCGCAATTGGTCTGCCAGTAGACACGCGGTAACATACCAATAGTTGCACTATTTTGAACCGAGAAAGATTGAATTTCACAAACCGGTGGCGTACCACTATCAGGATCATAGGTAAACGCTTTGAAGTCAGATTTTCGGATCAACAGTCCACTTTGATAAGTTTCAATCCACACAACACCATTGCGCATATCTGGACAGTTAGTCATAAAGTTAATTGATCGATTTGAACCGCTCACACCACGACCAATTTGAAAGTCTGACTCTTGACACGAAACCGGAATGTGTCCGTCGGTAGTTGCGCCTTTGACAATGACTTCAACATTTGAGTCACTACATCCTGAACCACTAAGTGTTTGCCAGCTCACTGTTGGCAATTGACCATTTTGTCCATTGCTGGTCGAAAGTTGCGAAACCTGACAACCTGATTGATTAGGCAGCGGTGTAAAAGTTGCCTGTTTAACTTGTGACTCTGCAATTAAAATGGTTGAATCTTCTACATCACGCATTTCTATCCAAAAATCTGCGCTGGTAACCGATGGACAGTTATATGTTGAACCGTAGCCTCCCACCATAAAATAAACCTCGCGCCCCTGAGGCATATCATGATGTCCATCCCACATACCGCGGTTCACCCGACAAGCACTATTAGCGGGATTATGTGTGGTATTGGTAAAGACCATAACTTGCACTGGATGATCACACTCGGTATCCCAAATCACTTTAGGTAAGCGGCCAGCCATAGTTGGATTTTGAATGTTGAAATCATTTATTTTACAGGTGCTAGTGCCGCTATTTTGTAATCCCCCTGTGTACGCCAAATCGATCTCACTGGTTTTATCTAATAACGGAAAGCCACTGGCATCGACAATTTCAACCCATACATCGACTGACTTCATGGCATCACAAGCATTCCCATTAGTTGGTTCAACCGGCTTGCCATCAATCACTTGATAAGGGGTATACATAAAATCAGCCTCAGCATTGGTAGCTGATTTATCGGTTGAAAAAATCTGACTTCTTAGTTGGCAGTTTTCACTGACACC
The DNA here is from genome assembly GCF_040719265.1 of Aliikangiella maris. Lineage (NCBI taxonomy): Bacteria > Pseudomonadati > Pseudomonadota > Gammaproteobacteria > Oceanospirillales > Pleioneaceae > Aliikangiella > Aliikangiella maris. The sequence continues at coordinate 25,290 of NZ_JBFDAH010000021.1, forward strand.
AGGCTGAACGGCATCATATTTCACTTGCACTTTATCAGTTAAACCGCAGTTTTTTGTCTGCCAACTTATTTTGGGATTATTATTTTCATCACCATCGACAACATTAAAATATGAGACATGACAATCATTACGATCGATATAACCAATAATTGGATCACGGCTGTCTAAAATCGTGCTGCCAGGATCACTATTTTCTCTAATTTTCAGTTCAAACAATGCGGCACTAATATTGTCACAACCCGATGGACGCGATTTCATAATGTTTGCATCAATATTGCCTTGCTTGGCATTACTCAACACCTCACCAGATAAATCACACTCAAGCGGCTGATTGGTATCGAGTGAACTGATCTTTAATTCGACATAATCATCATTAGAACAGTTTAAAGTTTCCCAGGTAACTTTCGGTACGCCAGCGCCTTTACCGGTATAACCGTTATTGACATAAAAATTACGGATTTGACAAGCTTTTAAGCTACTAGTCCAATCGGCAATAATCGATTCTGATTGCGTAACAATATTTCGATTAGCATCGTAGACTTTCAGCTGGAATTCTGCGCGCTCAACCGGTGCACATTGTTTTTCACCTGTCCAGGTAGGCTCGCGATCGGGATCGGGTTCCATCGCCAGTTCTACATCTTCAAAGTTATAACCATTGAACATCCAGTGCGCACGACGGGGTCCTTGCTTTAATCCACTAAATACGCCCCCATCTCGCACATAAGTACCCGCTGCGGGCGGCATCATACAACGCGGCTCTATATCGACACTGCCCGTACCAGGTAACGTGCGCGCTAAAACTTCAGTCGAAAGACCATCACAATTCGCCGTTTCCCACTGAATTAATGGGCCTTGATTGATGCCGCGCCGGAAAGAAAGTTCGAGAATGTTACACCTAGAGGTAATACGCGAAGTTTCACTACTCGGTATCGGTTCAAATTCGCTGGTAATAGCAGATACTTTCCAGGTGTACTCATTGTCTAGCGAAATAGGACTGTCAGGATGTTGCGCCAGTTGATTTTTCCACTGTTGATAAGCTGCCGAGTTAGCATGTCCTGCGGTAATTTTTTGCTGAAGTTTTTGTGATAAATTAGCATTGGTTAACGATACTTGATTAACACCGTTATCGGCATCAATTGCTAAAGTACCAAATTGATTGTGAGTTAAATGAACTTTATATTGGCCAGCATAAACTTGATCCCAACGCAGATTTAAAGTTGCTGGTGCACTGGCTAAAGTACGTGGGCGCAGGTTTTCTATCGCACCTAATAAGGTTGGAATGTTAACAGTTTTAGATTCAATGCGGTTGTTCTCATCGTAAGTATAAGTTTCTTCAACTAAACGATTACTACCAGCACTAATTGGTGTTTTGGTCCAACTCAGTAAATCTGTCGCCGCATCATATTGCGCTTCAAAAACGGGTGCACCGCCGGGTCTGACAATTTCAATCAATCGCCCACCGGTATCATAACGATAATAGTTATCCATAACGCCATCTTTATTCCAGCGTCTGCGCAATAAGTTTTCTGCGGTATATTCATGGCGAGTCGTGCCAATTTCAGGATTATATTCTTTAAATAAATTACCAATTAAATCAGTCCAGCGTTTACGTGTTGATAAAGTTGTTCCTGTTTCAGTAACGACTTTTGCTTCGGCTAAAATAATACCGTTATATCCATTAGCGGTGGTTTCACTGTAATCAATTTCTACCAGTAATTCTGCGCACTCGCTATTGCCATTTTCAATCACACAAGGAATTGCTTTGCGGTTACGCCCAAGTATATCAGTATAAAGAATGCGGTAACTTTCCGATGCAATATAACCTGCACTGGGCACATCATGAGTTTTTACCTGATGATGGGTATAGGTCATTCCACTTTGTGGAATAAATCCATAAGTAAAAAACTCTTCTTTTAAAATGCGATTACTACTGTCCTGAAATTTAATATGAAGTGGTCTTCCACTGATATCGGCAAAGGTAATCACCTTTGCTCCATTGGTATTAGTAACAACTCGACTGACCCCCAAGTTGCTATACTGGGTTCTATCAGTATTAATTATCCCTGGGTCAATCGTTGATTCATTTTTGACAATACGTCCCCATAAATCCGTCGACGTTTCAGAAAGCTGAACCCCATCGCGGGTGATTTGCGTTTTAGTCACCGAGGGATATGAAGTATAAATAGCCGAATCGCTGCCTTGTTGCGACTCCAATGGCCGTCCAACCAAGTCATGTTTACTGAGTTTATTCACACCTCCTTCAACAACTTCATCAATCACCGCGCCCCAAATAAGTTGTCGATTTTTACTCACTTGTGATCCATCGGGAGCATACACGCGAGTCGCTTCGCCATTTTCATAAGCTTCATAGGCGGTGGTCAAAGAACCATTTGATGTTGTGTGTAAATAACCTTTATCGCTACCCGACTGATGATAAGTCAAGGTTTGTACCAGTTTATTGGTGTAGTCACTTAACGTTAAATCAGTTTCATCTTTTGCAATATATTTGTTTGTTAAAAATAAATTTGTATTTCCTGCAATTGCTTGCTCATACTCAAATGCAACATGCCCCAGTCGCTGTGAAGAATTGGCAATACAGTCTTTGGGCAAAGCGCTACTGTTTTCTATCAAACATTCTTTGGACTCACTGGGTAGAGCCGATTGATATTGAGTCCAAGCACCATCTACCGTGGGTGTTTTATTTATCGCGCTATCACGATAGCTAAACTTTCGCACAACATAAGCGCGATTAGCTTGTTGTTTAATATAAGAAGTTGTGTTCGCCACCAACATTTGAATATGATCCCATTGATAATCAAACTCGGTAACCTTAATCGGATCACTAATTGCGCCATCAGGTAAACTTATATAATTAGGTGATTGAATTCTTATTGCGTGCCTGGCGACAACTGGTGCAGCCGAAATCAATTGTGGCCGTTGTGACTGAAATGGCGCTTCACCGCCTAATGCTTCAAGTGGCGCAGCTCTCCATTGCCACTCTTCGGTTACGACACTATTGGCATTTTGTGAATTACCATTATGAAAAGTCGTTTCCTTGAAAATTGGTTTACCTATAATTTTACTTAATGCCCGTGGATAACTGCGATAAGACTCAGATTGATAATCAGCATAATAGGTAATCCTTTCGATATCCTGTTCGCCGGTTGCCTTCATTGTCACTTTTAATAAACTACTCGGCGCATAAACTGTCGCAATTCCACTAAGTAAATCATAAGCTTTGTTTGCATTATCTTCTAGCAAGTATGTGTAGGTATAAGTGGCGCCAGAGTGCACAAAGTTTTTCACCCGCTTTTGTGCGCTGTTACTTCTCAGGTGTGCCCAGTCGCAGCTAGAAACCGGAGGTAAGTCACCATTGGTTGCGTCAGGATCATCGCATAAGCCAGGTCTTCCTGAGCCTGAAAAATAAGATGCCCCCGGAATATTGACCAACTGGTATATCAAATGAGTAGTCGCACCTTTAGGTGAGGTTATTGAGCGAATCCATGGATGATTTTGTATTTTTTCAACTGGCGCAGAAGAAATACCTAAATCTTCCAATGCGATGGTTATGCGCTGATTTGCCGCATTCGTATAGGCAGAGAGATGGTATTCATCATCAAATTGACTTAACTGGTAATCAAAATATGCCAGTCGATTAAAACGAGAGTCTCTGACTTCGCGAAGTAATGGACGTCTACCGCCAACTTCTTCATAAAAGAAAGTCAACGACTCGGGATTGGGGCCATTATCAATACTGGCACTTTTAATATAACGACTGGCAATACAATGAGAGTAGACATTGCAGGCATTTAAACTTTCTCCTTCACCCATACCTGAGTCTTCCAATCCAGACCATAAAGTATCGTTTTGTTTTTCTCCACCGTTAAAACGACTTTGTTTGTTAATGCCATAAAGTTCGGCAGGCTCAGCATAAGTTAAAGTATAAGAAACACCATTAGCGTTAACTATTTTTGTCGGATAAAAATGTACGGCATTCGGTTCGGCAGTTTCCTGCCCAATCAAATGTTGCCAGGCAATATCCAGCGAATCTTTGGTTGCGGTATAGTAAATTTTCCCGCCATCAGGTTGCATTAAAACAAAATCAAACCAACCATATTCTTCATAAAAAGTTTTGTTTGATGCACTATCAACCCGAGCAATACCATCATTGGGTAACACTAAATCCCAATTAGGATTTGGATGTTGCGCATCTCTTACTCCCCAGCAAGTATAAATCGGGCTATTCGGTGGCACAGATGAACCAGGCTGTTGATTACGCCAAGCATTATCATCAGCAGCTTGACGAGTTAAGATTCTGCCAGAAGTATCGATATATTTAAGATCACGCTGCTTTGAAATACGCAAAACGGGCGCGCTAGGGTTAGAGTCTCGATGAATACGAATGTCACCAGGCACATTAAAATTGCCCTGAGTTGATTCAGGATTTAACCCCAAGCCAATTTGTTCTCGCGCAAACTTGCTGCTTTTACCGGCGCTATCGACAAAATAAATTTTTTCAGGGGCACCAGATTGAAAATGACCACAGCTATCAATAATATGTCGTGGAACTACAACAATATGACCCAGCCCCAAATGCCAACCTACGCCTAACTCTCCAATATTACCGGCATTGTCATCATAACGCTCAATATTGTCTCGCCTTTTCAGTGGCGAGTTATAGGTTGGTGTGAGCGCAAATCCGTTAATTCCAATTGCGGGCAATGTGCCACTGACACCTCCATTGAACTCATTAACTTGCAAATATGGCGATGAATCAACTGAACCAATTCCCTGACTATCAATGGCATGAGGTTTAATCTTTCGATCATAAGGAATTTCGGCATGAGCAATTCCACCAACTTGCAAAAAGCAAAAGGAAAAACACACACCGAGATAAAACTTACCAAGCTTTTTAAGTCTCAGATTAGTTTGTAAAGATTTTTTTTGCTGAAACCAACGGTTAAACATGAAAGCATCCTTTATTAAAGAGTCGCTAATAAAGTGGGGCAAATTGATAAGAGATATTTGCCTGATTTAATTAAATCAAACTCAAATAAATCAGACTTAAATAACCTAATTTAAATAAACTGATTGAATGAGGTAATTGTCTGTCATCAACACTTTGGCAATCGCCGCATTTTTGTCAATTTGTGGAAGGGTCAAAATTGTTCGTCTACTTTTAGGACATTTTGTTAGCTTTTTAATCAAATTCGTCCAATATGCCATTGTTATCATTGCTTTGTTGATCAGCTGTCATCTTCACATCATGAAATTAAGTATTTTTTCAACAAATTTTCAGTATTTTTAAGGACTAAGGGTCAAAAAATGCATTCATAGAGGTGTCAAAAACAACCGATATTGGATTTTATGACTAAAATTTTTTAAGATAAATTTAGATTCCACAAAGCTAACAAAAAGAATGATAAGCCCAAACTAGATTTTAGATGACAGTTGCAGCGCTGATTTAAAGGCGTTTATGATACTTAATAAGAATAATTTAAATTGGGTAGATTTAAATGAGAATAAGCAGATCGACGAAAACAATAATGACATCTTTCACTGCATTGGTTTTGCTTACAGCGTGTCAAACTCATCAAAAGGTTAACATACAATCCAATATTGCTGAAAAAAAACAATTCCACCAACCACGCATTACCTAAAACCAGAACAAAAACACTATCGTTTTAGCCACCAAATCCCCAATGTGATGAAAGTACCTTCAGGTTCGGTGATATCAGCTTCACTCGAAGAAGCCTCAGATAACCGTATCTATCCAAGAATGACTTCACAAGCTTTCGGCTCAATCGACTGGTCAGACTTTGGACACCCACTCGCTGGACCGATTTACATCGACGGTGCACAGCCAGGGGATGTATTAGCAGTAAAGCTACATAAAATGACACTCAAAGACTGGGGATGGAGTGCCAGTACACCATTATTTTCTTATTTAAAAGAAGGAGTCGGACAAACTCAACTTAAAACCTATGCATTTGATCAACAAAAAAGCATTGCCTATTTTGATAAAAATATCAAAATCCCGCTTTCACCTTTTCCTGGCATTATTGCTGTTGCACCGGATACCGACGAAATGTTATCGACTATTCCGCCAAGAGAAAATGGCGGTAATCTGGATGATCCGAATATTACTGAAGGAACAACCGTTTATTTACCGGTTTTAGTAGAGGGAGCGTTATTTTCCATTGGCGACCCACATGCTGCACAAGGACACGGCGAAGTCAGTGGTACAGCGATTGAAGCACCGATGGATATCATTTTTGAAGTGAGTATTATTAAAAATCAAAAAACCTATCTTAAAGAAGTGCAATATGAAACTAAGGAACATTATGCAGTAACGGCTTTTGCGCTAACACTAGATGAAGCCGCCAAAAAAGCAACAAGATTTATGATTAGTTACTTAGAAAGTGAATATAAAATGAGTCCGCAAGATGCCAATATTCTCTGCTCGATAGCTGCAGATTTAAAAATTGCTGAAGTCGTTGATGGTAATGTTTTAGTGGCAATGCATATTCCTAAAAGAATTTTGTCGCAGCTTTAATATGTTACAGTTTAAAATGACTCATTATGATGTTAACTATCAATCAAAAAGAAAAGTTAACAAAATATCAATCGTATAATAAAAAAGCCCAGCAATGGCTGGGCTTTTTATTTTGGTGCCGAAGGCCGGACTTGAACCGGCACGACCGATGGCCACTACCCCCTCAAGATAGCGTGTCTACCAATTCCACCACTTCGGCTAAATCGTTTTAGATGAACATTGATTTATAATAATCAGCGTTCAATCTTAAGGGATATTATTAATTACTTTTATAACTTATTTTTATTTGTTACTGTCTTGATCTTTCTTTGACTCTGTCTCATCTACTTTCTTTTGTGCTTTTTCAGTTGCAGATTTCACTTCATCAGATGTTGTATCAAGTTTTGCTTTAGCTTCTTCAATCTTTGCTTCAACAGCTTGCTTAGCCGCAGCTTGTTCGTCTGATTTAGCAGCCTCTGTTGGCGCAACTTGAGACTCAATTCCAGCTTTTGGCTCTGTCGGTAGCTGAGACTCAATACCTTTAGCTGACTCAGTCTGAGAAGCAGGAACTTCATCAAGAATACTGTCTTTAATTTCTGCTGGCTCAGAGTTCAGATAACTGATACTCAACGCAATTGCAAAAAATAAAATCGTTAAAATTGTTGTTGCTTTGGTTAGTGCGTTACCTGAACCGGCCGCGCCAAATACAGTGTTTGCACCACCAGCACCAAACGAAGCTCCCATTTCAGCACCTTTACCTTGCTGAAGTAGAATAATTCCGATTAATGCAATCGAAACGATTAAATAAACAATTAATATAATTTCCATCGTTTATCCTGCTGCAGAATAAATTTTTAAAAAATCTTCAACTTTTAATGATGCGCCGCCAATCAGACCGCCATCAATATCAGGTTGAACTAATAGTGACTCAGCATTTTCTGCGTTCATGCTGCCACCATACAAAATTGGCAACCTGGCAGCGATACTTTCATCTTGCTGAGCCAACCAGGAACGAATTTCAGCATGCACTTCCTGAGCTTGTTGAGGTGTCGCAGTCATGCCGGTTCCAATTGCCCAAACCGGCTCATACGCCATATAACTATTGGCAAAAGCGCCAATACCTACCTCATCAATAACAGCCTGGCACTGAGACTTAATTATCTCAAAAGTTGCCCCTTGTTCTCGCTGCTGTAATGTCTCACCCACACATAATATAGGCTTGAGGTTATTTTTTAAAGCCGCTGCAAATTTTTTTGCAACTCGCTGATTATCATCAGCAAACATTTCCCGTCTTTCGGAATGCCCTACTAATAAGTGGGACACCAGATAATCCGTTAACATACTGGCACTGATTTCACCAGTATAAGCCCCTTTATCTTCCCAGTGTGCATCTTGCGCACCTAATAATACACCAGTATTGATAAGAAGCTTACTAATATCTGCCAGATGAATCTGAGGAATGCAAATTAATAACTCAACATTATCAATGGCGTCATACATTGTAACAATAGCGCTGGCTAATCGAATAGCTTCAGTTCTGGAACAATTCATTTTCCAGTTTCCTGCAACGATACGTTTTCTTGTATGAGTCATTTCCTGCCTTATAATCTGGCTAGCATTAAAAGGGCGCAAATCTTACCTGACAAAGCATCGAGAAACAAGATAAAGGCGCAATATTTAATCATAAATATCGGTAAACTATTAAAGCAACCAGCAAAAGTCCGATAAACATTGAAGTTTTGAATAACATTTGAGCGCTTTAAAGTCCTAAATTCTGGTAGATAATAGAGTTGATTTTCTAGATTTTAGCCAATTCTACCTAGCTGTGCGGTTATAACTGTTATCAATGGGCTTTGAACTTGCCAAAAATTGCACAAAATCCTTATAGGTCAGTGGTCTGGAGAAGTAATACCCTTGTATGTCATCACAATTATTCTTTGCTAAAAACTCTTGTTGTTCGGCGGTTTCAACCCCTTCAGCAATAACTTCAAGTCGCAGACTTTTTGCCATTGAAATTATTGCCAGCGTGATTGCGGTATCATCAACATCAACGATTAGCTCATCGATAAAGGTACGGTCAATTTTTAGCGCATCAAGCGGAAAACGCCGTAAATAAGAAAGTGAAGAGTAGCCTGTACCAAAATCATCAATAGCGATACGTATTTGCATCTCTTTGAGTCGCTCTAAGATATCTATCGCCTGACTGACATCTCTCACCAGCATACTTTCAGTAATTTCTACTTCGAGCAATTTAGGCGGTATGCGATATTTTTGCAGTGTCGAAGCGATCATTTCTGGTAAGTTAATTTGCCGAAACTGAAGTGCTGATAAATTTACCGCTAATCGAATTTCATAACCAAGACGACGACATTCCGCAATTTTTTGGCAGGCATTATCCATCACCCAATTACCGATTTCTTTGATTAACCCAGTATTTTCTGCAATAGGGATAAACTCGGCAGGTGAAATATTGCCTAAAATAGGATGGTGCCAACGTAACAAAACCTCAGCCCCAATAACTTTATTTTCAACAATATTAAGCTGCGGCTGAAATACCAGGCTTAATTCGCCATTTTTAACCGCTTGGCGCAATTCATTCGCCAACTGGTGACGGCGAATCGCCAATTGATTCAATTCAGCTTCATAAAACTCGTAAGTGTTACGACCAACTTCTTTTGCTTTATACATAGCAGCATCTGCCGCTTTCATTAGTGAGTCAACATCAACACCGTCATGCGGAAACATGCAGACACCAACACTAACGGTTGTATTTACTTCATAGTTTGACAATTGAAAGGGGGTTTCAAAGCTGGTGACGATTTTTTCTACAATAGAAATAACATCTTCCGTATCATGCAATTCGTTTAAGATAATAACAAACTCATCTCCCCCCAGACGCGCCAATGTATCTTCACTGCGAATTTTTTCTAACAATCGTTGACTGGTCGCTTTGAGTAATTGATCACCAACAGCATGCCCCAGCGAGTCATTAACATCTTTAAAATGGTCAAGATCGAGAAAAAGAACCGCCACCATCAGGTTAGTACGGGATGCGCGTTTTAGTGCATACTTTATTCTGTCCATACACAATGCCCGATTAGGCAATTGTGTCAAAGAATCGTAGTTAGCCAAGTACTGTAAATCTTTAACTGCACGTTCCAATCGCTTTTTATTCAGTTGCAAGGCTTCGCTGGCGGCGTCTCTTTCTTTTTGATTGACCTCTATTTTTTCCAACATTTGATTAAATGAGTTGGCTAACGAGCCTATTTCATCTTCGCCATAATAAGGTACTCGAATAGAATAGTTCCCACTACCGCTGACTTCACGACTAATCCCCTCCAACTCCACGAGTGGCCCAGAAATCATGCGTTGTAGTTTTAACGATATTAGATACACAAAGAAAATGATCACGGCAACAATAGATATACTCATAAAAGCAAAAGCACGAATTCGAGAAAAGAAAGCACGATTAGAAACTTTTAAATACACCGTCCCCGCAAATTCACCATCTTCTTGATGCATTGGCGCCCAGACCATCAGTCTCTCATCCCCCCAGATAACACTTTTGCTGTTTTTAAACTCAGCCTCACTGATATAAAAATCAGTATCGTTTTCATCCCTTAAGGCCAACAAATTCCCGGTGTTATCAAAAACTGCCGCGCCAAAGCGATCATTTAATACCGAAGATTGTAAAATACGCTTGAGTGTTGCCTCATCGCTCAAACTTGCTGGTACTAACGCATTATTCGCTAACAATTGCGCCTGCGTTTCAGTATCAGCAACTAGCGCCTGTTGAGTCGTCTGGTAGTAATTAATTGTCATCCCTACCATACCAATCATCAATGCGCCTGCCGTCATGGCCAGTATAATTGTAATCAGTTTGGCGCGAATTGAGGTTCCCCAGGCAATCATAACTCGCCTCCCTCGGAGGCTTTAACCGAGTCAAGTAATGCTTGTGCCGGTATAAAACCATTCATTTTTAATTTATCCAAGTCAAGTTCAATCAGAATTTCTTTAGGCTGTGACTTGAGTTTGTAATGATAAGCACGGCTACCGTTTTTTAGTTGGTATGCAATAACCAAGAGTGCAAGCTGAGACTTATCGACCAGCAACTCTGACAGTTCTTTCGCAGTAATATCCCCCACAAGAAAAGCCTGACAACGATTCAACTGAGTCGGTTTGGTAATTTTATTGACCTCAACTTGTTTATGACTTTTAGCCCTATCGTTTATCTGATATGCCGACAAAAATAATTTAATATTTTCAAATACCGGTTCTTTTTCATAAACACATAACCGTATCGATGAATTATCACTGTTAGCTGCATTTTTTGGCCAGGTTGTATCTACTAATATGTTAAATAACATTCGCGAAAGTTCAGGATAATCTTTATCAACCACAACACCTGAATTAAACAACTCAAACCGGGGAGAATGCCCAGTTTGCTTAAATGCCACTAAATTAATTTCAAAGCGCAAATGCTGCTGGTTCTTCTTGGGTACCAGATTATAATGCACCCCTTTTTCACCAAGGGCGTCATCATTGCCAATCAATAAAATACGCTGCTGTGCACGCTGTGCTATAATGTTAACCAAACGCTCATCCTGCACATTGTTCATAATTAATGCATGACAATCGGCCATTTGACTGGCAGATTTTACACTACGATTACTCAAAGACTTACCTTTGAAAGTTTTGCTATCACCAAAATACGTAATGAACGCCGCCAAAGCATGATCATCAAAAGTGCATAGATTAAACTCTTCACTTTTTTCAAACTTGATACTCGACTCAGCCCACTCTGTATAATTAATCAGCGAACGAAGCAAATTAACTTTATCCGCAATTTCCGAAGCCACTACTTTGGCATATTTGAGTAATTCTCGACTAGGTATTAAATGACTTGAAATTAAAGCATCAGGATTAAGTTCATAATCAAATGTGTTTTGACTATTTAAATAAAGTCCAATATGAAAGCCTTTAGTAACGTATTGAGAACCTTCAATAATAAACAATGTGTTTTTAGTCAGTTGATGAGACAAAATCCAGTCAACGTCTCCTTGTTCAGGTTGCTCCATAAATGCAGCATGACACATAGACAATTGTTCACGACTTGCTCGATTTGCAATAGTTAATGTCCTTCCCTGTATTTTTATTCCTTTCAAATATTGGTTAAAAACTTTTGCATTTTTTGTGTCATTATAGGTACACAGTAAATAGTCATCAGCTGTTTTTTGCATTACCCGTGATTCATCCCACTCAACAAGATTGAGTAATTGACGGATAATCAAAGACTTTGCCAAATCTTTATTCAATCTTTCACTGGTGCTGGCGAATAATGCACTTCCAGCAGGTAAAAGTATGAAAAAAAGCAGCAAGATTCTAACCAATTAAATACCCCTAAATCCTTTCAAAGGATGAATGTTTTGATATAAAAATCCACGGTAAAACGGTGATTCGAAATAAAATAGATAAAATTGATACTTTTTTAAACAAAATAGATAGTTAGTACTCAATAATTTGCTACAAGTATAGATGAAAATGTCTAATTTTGCGGATTTGAGCCGATGGAATAATTAATTCTTTATTATTTTCCAGTTTCCTCTGGTCAATTATCGCCCGAACCCCGTATAATACGCGCGCCCAAAATCACCCCGTTGATAACGGGTTGCATGAGCATTAAACAATTTAGGTGTTTGTACGTCTTAACCACGCCCCTGTGTACCTTGGTCTGAAGGCTCATATTAAGCAGTTATAGTGGTTTTAAACTATATTAGGCGTTTTATATTCAACTTTTTTACCACTGAAAATTCTATGATCAAAATAAACAAAGGTCTTGATCTTCCGATTAACGGAAGCCCAAAACAAGAAATTCTTGAAGGGCCAGCAGTTTCGGAGGTTGGCATACTCGGAGAAGATTATCTCGGTATGAAACCCTCGATGAAAGTGCGCGTCGACCAGAAAGTTCGTTGTGGCGACCCACTTTTTGTAGATAAAAAAACTGATGGTGTAATTTATACTGCGCCCGCCAGCGGCACAGTAAAAGCAATAAACCGTGGAGCAAAACGTAAACTTCTGTCGGTTGTAATAGAGATAGAAGGTGACGAATATAAAGAATTTACCCAATACGACCCAGCACAGTTAAATCAGCTTAAGCGTGAGCAGGTTGTTGATAATTTGGTTGAATCTGGTATGTGGGCCAGCATTAGAACCAGACCAATGAGTAAAATTCCGGCCATAGACAGCGAACCGGCTGCTATATTTGTCTCGGTAATGGATACCAACCCACTAGCCGCAGACCCGATGGTGATCATTCAGCATCAAATTGACTCATTCAACCATGGTTTGAGTGTTATCAAGCATTTGACCGCCGGAGAGCTGTTTGTTGGTTACGATGGCGATAAAAAACATGATCTGGCACAAAACCCTGCAGCAACTTACCAAGCATTCAGTGGTATTCACCCGGCTGGCAACGTGGGTACACATATCCACTTTTTAAAACCAGTCAATGATAAAAGAGCTGTCTGGCATATTGGCTATCAAGATGTGATTGCCATTGGCAAGTTGTTTACTACTGGTCGTCTGTATACTGATCGTGTTATTTCTTTGGCCGGTCCACTGGTTAAAGCGCCTCGCTTGATCAAAACCCGCATCGGCGCAAATACTGAACAACTGACCACAAATCAAATTGATGCGACTGATGAAAGAATTATCTCGGGTTCGGTATTTAATGGCCACATAGCCGTTCATCACCGAGCTTATTTAGGACGCTACCACAATCAAATTACCGTGCTAAAAGAAGGTCGTGAAAAAGAGTTCTTTGGCTGGATTTTACCTGGTAAAGATAAGTTCTCTATCACTCGCTCATTTATTTCCCATTTGAGTGGCGGCAAAAAGTTCGACTTTACCACGTCTACCGGTGGTAGTGAGCGCGCAATCATGCCAATTGGTACTTATGAGAAAGTAATGCCTTGGGATATTTTACCAACCCAACTGCTGCGAGCGCTGGTTGTTGGTGATACCGACAACGCTCAGCAATTAGGCTGTCTTGAGTTTGATGAAGAAGATTTAGCCTTATGTACCTTTGTTTGTCCTGGCAAGTATGAATATGGCCCGATCCTGCGGGATGTTTTAACCACCATTGAAAAGGAAGGCTGATGAAAAGTTTACGAGAATACATCGACCACCTTGAGCCCCACTTTGAAAAAGGGGGTAAGTATGAAAAATGGTATGCACTTTACGAAGCTGTAACCACAATTTTATATACTCCAGGTCACGTTACCCACAATGCCTCTCATGTAAGAGATAATATTGATTTAAAACGGATTATGATTTTCGTCTGGGCCTGTACCTTCCCGGCAATGTTTTGGGGAATGTATAATGTTGGTTACCAGGCAGTTGATGCAATGGCAGTCACTGGCGCAACCCAACTGGAAGGCTGGCATGGCTGGATGATGAACCTGTTTGGTGCAGAATATTCAAAAGACACCTTGAGTGCGATGTTCATTGGTGCACTGTACTTTATTCCCATCTATGCCGTTGCCTTTATTGTTGGCGGTTTTTGGGAAGTAATATTCGCTTCTGTACGCGGTCATGAGATTAACGAAGGCTTTTTTGTTACTTCAATCTTATTTGCACTGATTCTGCCCCCCGATATTCCGCTATGGCAAGTTGCTATCGGTATCAGTTTTGGGGTTGTTGTTGCTAAAGAAGTATTTGGCGGAACCGGCAAAAACTTCTTGAACCCAGCATTAGCAGGTCGTGCGTTTTTATTCTTCGCTTATCCAACAAACATGGCCGGTGATGTCTGGACTGTGGTTGATGGCTTTACTGGCGCGACACCACTGGCAGCTGCTGCACAAGGCACAATGAATGAACTGTTTGCGTTATCATTTTTCGATGCGATAGGTAATGAGCAATGGCAAAATGCCTTCTTTGGATTGATTCAAGGGTCTATAGGTGAAGTTTCGACACTAATGATTTTAATTGGTGGCCTAACTCTGGTTTACTGCAAAATTGCTTCGTGGCGAATTATTACTGGCGTAATGCTTGGTATGATAGCATCGTCATTGCTGTTTAATGCGATAGGCAGTGAAACCAATCATATGTTCCAAATGCCTTGGTATTGGCATCTGGTTACTGGTGGTTTTGCATTTGGTATGATGTTTATGGCAACCGATCCGGTTTCAGCCTCATTAACCAATAAAGGCAAATTCTATTTTGGCGCACTCGTAGGTGCAATGTGTGTCATGATTCGTGTCGCCAATCCGGCTTACCCCGAAGGCATGATGCTGGCCATTTTATTTGCGAATTTATTCGCACCTCTTATCGACCATTTCGTTGTTCAAGCGAATATTAAACGGAGGGCAAAACGTTATGTCAGCTAATAACGACTCTTTTATTAAAACCATTATTGTTGCTGTATCACTATGTCTGGTGTGCTCGGTACTGGTATCGACGACTGCGGTTTCGCTAAAAGATCAACAAACGGCTAACGCCTCTTTAGATAAAAAGAAAAATATTTTAGTGGCGGCAAACTTGTTTAAACCGGATACCGATATTGAACAAGCTTTTGCCAATATTGAACGCAAGTTTGTTGACATTGAAACCGGTCGCTTTGTTAGTGTGGATAATCCAGCAACCTTTAACCAGCGACAAAATGCTAAAGATCCGGCAACCAGTATCAAAATTGAAGATGACATTGCTAAAATCAAGCGTCGCTCAAAAGTTGCTTCTGTTTACCTGGTAAGAGATGGTGCCAAAGTTGAAACCATTATTTTACCGATTCGCGGTAGCGGACTGTTTTCTACGCTTTATGGTTTTATCGCATTAAAGTCAGATAAACAAACAATTGTTGGCCTTAAATTTTACGAGCATGGCGAAACCCCGGGTCTTGGTGGTGAAGTCGACAATCCAAACTGGTTAGCATTATGGCCGGGAAAACAATTACTGGATAACAACGGCAAACCAGTCTTGAAACTGGTAAAAGGTGGCGGCAACGGAAATTCAGAAGTTGACGCGCTATCTGGTGCAACGATGACCACTAACGGTATTCGTAACATGCTGAAATACTGGATGGGTGACGATGCGTTCGGACCATTCCTGGCAAAACTTGATGTGAATACAGGAGACGCCTAATGACTGCGGTAACTTTTGATTTTCAAGAAATTAAAAAGGTTGTCACTCGGCCAATCGCCGACAACAACCCAATTGCACTTCAGGTTTTGGGTATTTGTAGTGCGTTGGCGGTTACCAGTAAAGTAGAAACGGCGCTGGTTATGAGCATGGCATTAACTCTGGTAACAGCATTTTCAAACCTGTTGATCAGCACGATTCGTTCACAAATACCGTCAAGCATTCGAATTATTGTTCAAATGACAATTATTGCTTCGTTGGTCATTATTGTTGACCAGTTTTTAAAAGCTTACGCCTTTGAAACAGCCAAACAATTATCGGTATTCGTTGGCTTGATTATTACCAACTGTATCGTTATGGGACGTGCCGAAGCTTACGCCATGAAAAATGGCCCTGTAATGAGCTTTTTTGATGGTATTGGTAATGGCCTTGGCTACTCGGCCATATTAATCCTGGTTGCAATCATTCGTGAACTGTTAGGTTCAGGCAGCATTCTTGGCTTTACTATATTACATCCCATTAAAGATGGCGGTTGGTATCAAACCAACGGTTTATTGTTATTACCACCAAGTGCATTCTTTGTGATTGGTTTTATTATCTGGGCATTACGTACCTGGAAACCAGAGCAAGTTGAGGAGTCAAACTAATGGAACATTTTATTAGTTTATTTATTCGCTCTGTCTTTGTAGACAACATGGCGCTATCCGCCTTTTTAGGTATGTGTACCTTTCTGGCTGTTTCAAAAAAGGTACAAACGGCAATCGGTCTAGGTATCGCAGTTGTTGTTGTACAAACAATCACTGTGCCAGCCAACTACCTGTTATATACCTATTTACTTAAAGAAGGCGCTTTAGACTGGGCGGGCTTGCCTGAAACCGATTTAAGCTTTTTAGGCTTGATTGTTTATATTGGTGTTATCGCAGCGATAGTACAAATTTTGGAAATGTTTTTAGACAAATTTGTGCCTTCTCTTTACCAGGCGCTTGGCATCTTCTTACCATTAATTACCGTAAACTGCGCAATTTTAGGTGGCAGCTTGTTTATGATTCAGCGTGAATACACTTTCTCTGAGTCGGTCGTTTATGGGGTTGGCAGTGGCTTTGGCTGGGCTCTAGCAATTGTTGCACTAGCCGGTATTCGTGAAAAAATGAAATATAGTGACGTTCCTGATGGCTTACGTGGTCTGGGAATTACATTTATTACAGTTGGCCTAATGGCACTGGCATTTATGTCATTCTCTGGCGTCCAGTTATAACACAAAGGAAATTAAGACTATGCAAGAAATTATTGTTGGCGTTTCCATGTTCACACTCGTCATTCTGGCGTTAGTGATGATCATTCTGGCGGCCAAGAAGAGTCTCGTTAGTAGTGGCGATGTAAAAATCAACATTAATGGCGAAGATGATAAATCTATTACTACATCGGCAGGTGGAAAATTGCTTGGCGCATTGGCAAATAGCGGAATTTTCGTTTCATCAGCTTGTGGCGGTGGCGGTACCTGCGGTCAATGCTTATGTAAAGTGAAATCAGGTGGCGGTTCATTGCTACCAACTGAAGAAAGTCATATTAATAAGCGTGAAGCACGTGAAGGTTATCGCTTATCTTGTCAGGTTAATGTTAAACAAGATATGGAAATTGAGTTACCTGAAGAGGTTTTCGGTGTAAAAAAATGGGAATGTGAAGTTATTTCAAATGATAACAAAGCAACTTTCATTAAAGAGCTGAAACTAAAATTACCAGAAGGCGAAAGCGTTCCTTTCCGCGCTGGTGGTTATATTCAGATTGAATGTCCGCCTTATAAATTAAAATACAGCGAATTTGATATTGACCCAGAGTATCACTCAGACTGGAATCACTTTAAGTTGTGGGATGTTGAAGCAGAATCAAAAGAGCCGGTTATCAGAGCTTACTCAATGGCGAACTATCCAGAAGAAAAAGGCATCATTATGCTCAATGTTCGGATAGCTTCACCACCGCCGCGAAATATGTCTCTGCCAGCGGGTAAAATGTCCTCTTATATCTTTAATTTAAAACCCGGCGATAAAGTGACAATTTCAGGACCTTACGGTGAATTTTTTGCCAAAGAAACCAAAAGTGAAATGGTCTTTATTGGTGGCGGTGCAGGTATGGCGCCAATGCGTTCACACATTTTCGATCAGTTCCGACGCTTAAAAACTGATCGCAAGGTAACTTTCTGGTACGGTGCACGAAGCAAACGCGAAATGTTTTATGTTGAAGACTTCGATAGTATTGCAGCAGAAAATGAAAATTTTGAATGGCACGTTGCTTTGTCAGATCCAATGCCCGAAGACAACTGGGAAGGTTACACTGGGTTTATTCATAATGTACTTTATGAAAACTATTTAAAAGATCATGAAGCACCAGAAGACTGTGAATACTATATGTGTGGACCGCCCATGATGAACGCGGCAGTTATCAAGATGCTTGAAGACTTAGGTGTTGAGCGCGATAATATCTTCCTTGATGACTTTGGCGGATAGCCAACACCAACAACACTATTTAAGGGCAGTTCAACTGCCCTTTTTTAATTCTGCAAGCACTTTCAAATACCTTTAGAAAGTATAGCAAACAAACTAAATGGTCAGCTAATCATGTCAAATACCCCCATCATACAATGTATACTCATCACATTTGTGTTTGTTTTACTCTGCTCTTGTCAGCCTGAAGAAAAATATTCCCGGTTAACGGGGTTTACAATGGGTACAACTTATCAGGTAACTTTTGAAAAAAATGCCATTGCACCTGAGCAACTACAACAAAAAATTGATAATCGTCTCGAAAAAATCAATCAGCTCATGTCAACCTATATCGAAGATTCAGAATTATCTTTGTTTAATCGAGCACATACAACAGACTGCCAACCCATTTCCGAGAACACTCGATTTGTTATTCAAAATTCACTCGAAGTATTTCAGCAAACTGCAGGAAAATTTGATGTAACTCTTGCACCACTCATTGAACTATGGGGGTTTGACAAAAAGCAAACCCATGATGCGATCCCACCTCAAAGTACAATTGACAGCATCTTGAAACAGTTTGGCTCACAGCATGTACATATTGAAATAGACTGCGTCAAAAAAGATTTAGCCAATATTTCAATTAACCTTTCGGCCATTGCCAAAGGTTATGCTGTCGATGAGATTGCTAAAATAATTAAAGCCAGCGGCAGTCAGAACTATTTAGTTGAAATAGGAGGTGAACTGGCCAGTCAAGGAATCAATGCACGTGGTAAACCCTGGCAGATAGCCATCGAGTCGGCAGTTACTCAAGAGCGTGCCATTCAGCGAATTATTACCCCCAATGGACTCGGAGTGGCGACATCGGGAGATTATCGCAACTACTTTGAAAAAGATGGCAAACGCTACTCACATACGATTGATCCGACCACAGGCTATCCAATCACTCACCAACTCGCCTCAATTACTGTATTGCATCCACAAACCATGTTAGCAGATGCGCTGGCAACGGCGCTCATGGTCATGGGACCTGACGAAGCGTTAAAGTTTGCCAACCAACACCAGTTACCAATATTTATGCTAGTAAAATCCGAGGACGGATTTAAAGAAGTTTATAACGACAACTTTAAACCTTATCTGTAGTAAATTATACTATGACACTGTGCATAATCTAATCAAGGGTACATCATTGTCGAATTCAACTTCTGATACGCTGAAAGTCGCACTCGGGCAGCTAGCACCGGTTTGGCTTAACCGTAAAGCAACGTTGGATAAAATTGCGCAGAGCCTATCTGAAGCGGCCGACAATGCCTGTGACTTAATCGCTTTCGGCGAGGCTATTGTTCCCGGCTACCCATTCTGGATTGAGTTAACTGATGGCGCCCGATTTGATAATGTTGAGCAAAAATCAATTTTCGCCCATTATGCTGAGCAAGCGATCCAAATTGAGCGGGGTGACTTAGCGACTTTATGTGATATCGCTAGGCAGAAAAACATTGCAACTTATGTTGGTGTCATTGAGCGACCGCTAGATCGTGCAGGTCATAGTCTATACTGTAGTCTGGTTTATATTGACCAAACGGGTCAAATACAATCAATACATCGCAAGCTGATGCCAACTTACGAAGAGCGACTAGCCTGGTCAACAGGTGACGGGCATGGCTTGGTTACTCACCCCTTAAAAGGATTTACCGTCGGCGGCCTCAATTGCTGGGAAAACTGGATGCCATTGGTTCGCGCAGCTATGTATGCTCAAGGCGAAAACCTGCATGTGGCGGTCTGGCCAGGTAACGAGCGAAATACGCGTGACTTAACATCCGTTATCGCCAGAGAGGGGCGTAGTTTTGTGATGTCAGTTTCAGGACTGATGCGCCCACAAGATATTGATAGTAAGATTGAAGAACTACAATCGATTAAAAAATTAGGCACTGACTTTTTAGCTAACGGTGGTTCGTGTCTGGCAGCCCCCGATGGTAGTTGGGTGATACCGCCACAAGTTGGTAACGAAGGGATCTATTATGCCGAAATAGATCTTGCCAAAGTCAGACAAGAAAGACAAAATTTCGATCCGGCTGGGCATTACTCACGGCCCGACATCACCCAGTTAACGGTTAACCGAAAGCGTCAGACAACGGTTAATTTTAATGATTAAACTTGGAAAGTATATTTTAGCGTTACTGTTTTAGCCTTACTGTTTTAAAGAAACAAATTTAGAGAAGTGATATTAATGAAAGTTTTCATATTTACCTTTGTGCTTATGTTAATTGTTATTGCAATAATGGCAGTTGGCTATATTTTTCAACAAAAGAAAATCAGCGGTAGCTGCGGCGGGATTTCATCATTAGGGCTAGAAAAAATGTGTGACTGTGATGAGCCTTGTGATAACAGAAAAAAACTACTTGCTCAACAAGAAGCTGAAAGAAAAGCCGAATATGCAGCAAGAGCTCCACTTGATATAAAAGTGATGGATGATAACTGATTTCAGCCACATAACTTGATTTTAGTTTAGCCTATCTTTTCCAATCAAAACATTCAAACATTTATACGCAGTTAAACACAATAATCATCTTTTGTTATGTTTAACTGCATTGAGTCGGTATCGAAGATGAACGGCAAATATTTTTGTCTCTATCATATTTTAAAATCAGCATAAGCTTTTAAAGCCAAAACCCTTTAAAAATGAATAGACAAAATGAATTTTATTAAATTATTTTCTTAGATGGTAAAGTAGGAGTTAATCTGTCTTGTTTAATAACGCCATTTGTCCAACCGGCGAATTTGCATCGGTCCAGACTTTATCTGACCCACGGTCAAATATCAAACTAAATAGACGAGGTTGGGTATCCGGATCCCCTTTACATGGATAACTATGCTTTTCTCGTATATCAACGATCCTATTTCCTTCAAAAAAATCATCAGTAATACTCAGACTTAAACAGTCAATCGAAATCGAAGTCAATTTATATTGCTGGATAATCACTTTAGACTGATTAATCAGCATTTCATCAACTTGAGTATTTTGAGTATCTAGATTATTAGCTGACAATTCTTCACGATTATTTGCCCCTTGATCGGTACATGAGAAATTAACAAAAATACTCAATAGCAGCAAAACAACTCTACCATACCGTCGCTTGCAATGTGAGTAATTATAACGTTTTATCATTGATCAAAATCATCAAGATAATAAGTTGATATAATGGATTTGAGTTTATTGGCATATTGCGGATCAGTTGCATAACCCGCTTTTTGTAACTCTTCGGCAAACTTATCAGGTTCATTGGCATATAAAAATGCCTGACTATAGCGCGGATTGGTCGTTAGAAAATGTCCATAATCCTCCGCAGCCTCTGCAAAATCTGCATAGGCTCTAAAACTATCTTCAATCGTTATTTTATTACCATTTTCATATTCTGTCGTGGTAAAGGTAGTGGTACTTCCTTGAGTATTATGCGCTTTTATTCCAAAGTAGGCATTATCTTTTACTGCTCTACCCCACCCCGACTCAAGGGCAGCTTGTGCAATAATGATAGAAACAGGCACACGATATTTAGCATTAACACTTTGCGCAGCAGTTAGCGTTTTATCAATGAAAGCGCAGACATTGGCTGGCCTTGGTTTACGTTTGTTGTTAATTAAAGTTTTGAGCGTTATGCCACTTGGCTCAACCAATCCATCAGGATGATTCATTCCGACAACTTTAGCTTGATAAGTTCGAATTGCATTGATTGTCATTGGCCCAATCAATCCATCTTCATCAAGCGTTTTTATATCGGGAATTAAATAGTGATTATGGTTCAGTAACTGTTGAACAGTCAAGGTATCGTTTTTTTGGTTTTGACCGCCTTCACCGACCGATTGGTTAATCATTCGTTTTCACCTTCACAAATTAATTTGTGTTTTATGGATAGAGAACTTGAATTTTAAAAACCAGGAATAATACGAAATCGATAAGAACGATAAGCCTGCATTAATACTTTACACTAAATTTTTGTAAACGAATTAACCAACCATTATCAATTTATTTCTTGGGACGGGTAGCACTCAATCGGCAAAAAGCATTTAAAACACTTTGCCGCGAAATCATGCCGACTAAAACATCTTTTTCAATTACGGGGTACATTCGCACCCCATCTTTTAAAAATTTTTCAGCAACATCGGTAATGTTATCTGAGGGATGAACCGTTTTTAGCTGTGTTGACATGCGATCGGAAACCAAATCACCATAATCCTGATTATAAACCGCGCTTAATACCGTATGTAAACAATCTTTTTCCGAGAGAAAACCAATAACCCGATTATGATTATCAACAACAGGGGCACCAGATAAACGATATTCCAGTAAAGTTTGCGCAGCCTCCACAATATCAACATGAGGCTTCATGGTTATCATTGCTGAAGTCATATAATCTTTAACGGTTACCGATTTTAACATAGTCACCCCTTAACCAATCCACTATAAATTATTCAGCCTTGCAGTTTTTTAATCAGGCCCTTTTAATTTGATTATAGTGTATTTCTGACGACATCAGCCAATTGATTGGCATATTTATCCACAACACTGGCTTCATTCCCTTCAACCATGACGCGGATCAATGGTTCGGTGCCAGAAGCACGTAGCAACACCCGTCCACTGTCTGCCAACTCATGCTCCACCTCAGCGACGGCTTTAACGATAGCATCATGCTTCATAGGATCGGTTTTTTCTGTCACCTTTACATTAATCATGGTTTGCGGTGCTTTGCTCATGCCTTGCTTAAGTTCTGCGAGCGTTTTTCCTTCTGTCGCCATTACTGCAAGAACCTGTAACGCAGAAATAATTCCATCACCCGTCGTATTTTTATCAAGACAAACCAGATGCCCTGATGACTCACCGCCAAATTTCCAGCCATGCTTTTGCATTAATTCCATCACATAGCGATCACCAACCTTGGCTCGTTCAAATGGTATACCATCGGCTTCGAAGGCTTTTTGCAATCCAAAATTTGACATTAAGGTGCCAACAACACCGCCACCTAACTGGCCACGATTATTCGCATCTTTTGCGATGATATACAATAACTCATCACCATCAACCACTTCACCATTGTGGTCGACCATCATCAGTCGATCAGCGTCGCCATCAAGCGCGATTCCCAAATCTGCCTGTTCGGCAACCACAACTTTCGCCAATGCATCTAAGTCTGTTGCGCCGCAGTTTTTGTTAATATTTAACCCGTCAGGATGATTATAAATTGAGATTATATTACCACCTAACTCACGAAAAACTTTATTAGCGATGGAATAGCCAGCCCCATTGGCAGTGTCGACAACAATTTTAATCCCTTCTAATGATAATGAGGCCGGAACTGTCGCTTTACAAAACTCGATATAGCGCCCTGCTGCCGTTTGCACGATTTTTGCCTTACCTAACTTTTCAGCAGAAACAGTGGTCATTGGCTGATCGATCATTGCTTCAATTTCAAGTTCAACTTCATCGGGTAATTTAAAGCCGTCAGATGAAAAAAACTTTATGCCGTTATCAAGATAGGAGTTATGCGACGCAGAAATAACAATTCCTGCAGCAGCTCGAAAGGTTCGTGTCAAGTAAGCAATACCCGGCGTTGGCATGGGGCCCAATAATTGTACATTCATCCCTGCCGCAATGATTCCCGACTCTAATGCCGATTCAAACATATAGCCTGAAATTCGAGTGTCTTTTCCAATAACAATACGATCTCTGGCAGAGGAGCCTAATACTTTTCCAGCCGCCCATCCCAGTTTTAGTACAAACTCTGGAGTAATTGGATATTCTCCGACTTTTCCACGAATCCCATCGGTTCCAAAGTATTTTCTTTTCGACATTGATGTCTCCTGAAGCAATTAATTTTTCATCATTTCATTTACTGACCGACTGGAGGGCCAGAAAGATCTTTTTAACATCAAGCGTTTGCTTAACATCGTGTACGCGGAGTATAGCAGCACCATTTTGCATTGCGATTAAAGCAACCGCCAAACTCCCAGCCAGTCGGTCATCAACTTCCCGACCAGTTATTTGTCCTAACATCGATTTACGAGATAATCCAGCTAAAACAGGTAATCCCAATTGCTTAAATTGATTGAGATGCTGGAGTAACTGCAAATTATGCTGCAGTGTTTTTCCAAAACCAAAACCTGGATCCACCGATAATAACGCGCGCGCTAACCCAGCTTTAACACAACAATCCACACGTTGCTTTAAATAGGCCAAAACCTCAGAAACGACTTGCGAATAATTCGGATTCTTTTGCATAGTCTGTGGCATACCTTGCATGTGCATCAGGCAAACAGGCAACTGACTTGCTACCGCAGCATCAAGGGCTCCCGGCATAGAAAGCGCTCGGACATCATTCAACATATCAGCACCAGCTTTAGCTGCAGCGAGCATCACTTCAGGTTTGCTGGTATCAATCGAAATTTTTGCTCCCAAGGATTTCACTTTTTCGATAATCGGAATAACCCTATCAAGCTCTTGGTTTACCGAAACTTCTGCCGCGCCAGGGCGAGTCGATTCACCGCCAATATCAATAATATCAGCCCCATCGACTAGCATTTGTTCAGCATGAGCAATTGCCTTATCGCGTTGATTAAATTTTGAACCGTCAGAAAATGAGTCGGGAGTGACATTTAAAATGCCCATGATTATTGGTACATTTTGTTGATATATTGGATGACGAGATACAATTTTAGTATCAGAGCATTTAGTATCAGATTGTGTAGTTTGCAATATCGGTTCTCTTCAAACAACCACCTGAAACACGGTGTTTTTTCAGACAAGCATTTATTATGACAAAAAAGTGCTGTCGGTGGTAGTCAAGCGATCATGACACTTGATCTAGATCGATTAACGCTTTACCACCCAATATAGGCGGATTCGAGCTGACCCACTTTTATTCTCTTGCTATAATTGGGCACCAAACGAATGAGATATCAAAGATAACCCCATGTCCTACGCCTCAGCAAACAATTCTGAAAACGATCACTCTGATGCAACCCACTCTAATGATCATCTCTCTCAAGATAATCATTCGGACAAAAACGGCATCAACCTCAACGATACTGAAAAGGGTCATCCCGAGAGTCAACAAGCATCCCAACAAAGGGCAGAGAAAACACATTTTGGTTTTCAGCAGGTTGATATCGCAGAAAAACAACAACGGGTTGCCAGTGTATTTCACTCAGTTGCACAAAAATACGATCTGATGAATGACATAATGTCAGGTGGCGTCCATCGGCTGTGGAAACGCTTTACCATTGAAATGAGTGGTGCAAGACCAGGCCACAAGATTTTAGATTTAGCGGGTGGTACGGGCGATTTAACCGCGCTTTTTTCGCCGCGAGTTGGGCCTCAAGGTCAAATTATTCTAGCTGACATCAATGACTCAATGCTTAAAGTTGGCCGTGACCGATTAATCAATGAAGGATTATGTCAAAACATTCAATATGCTCAAGTCAATGCAGAATGCTTGCCCTTTGCCAACAACACCTTTGATTGCATTACCATTGCTTTTGGCTTACGCAATGTTACCCACAAAGAGCAAGCGCTGGCATCAATGTTTCGGGTGTTAAAACCTGGCGGGCGACTTTTAGTGCTTGAATTTTCCAAGCCGATCTATTCATGGTTAAACAAAATTTATGATCAGTACTCATTTCACTTACTGCCAAGGTTTGGAAAATGGGTTACCGGTGATGCTGAAAGTTATCAATATTTAGCTGAGTCTATTCGTATGCATCCCGATCAAAAAACCTTGAAGACAATGTTTGAACAAGTGGGTTTTGAAGATTGTCAGTACCATAATTTAACGGGTGGTATCGTTGCGCTTCATCGAGGTTTTAAGTATTAAATTTATCAATCGGTAATTAACTTTCAGTCAGTTAAATTTAGCGACTCATTATGCACATGCCAAGGTAGCAATGAAACATTCGATCAATCAGCTTTCGGCAACTTGCCTTGAACAACTTGCTAACCGAGTTTTAGCACTCGATCCACAAGCGCATCAAGGTTTAGTCCCATTTGCAGGCAAAATCATTCACTTACAAATCATTGACTGGCAAATTAACTACTATGTTATGTTTCCTGGACAAAGTCTGGTGATTCATGACTTTTGTAACCGTCCAGTCTCGGCCTGTATCAGTGGTAAACTGACTGATTTTTTAAATGCCGCTCTTCAAGAAAATACTGGCGATGCGCTGTTTACCGGAGAATTAAGTTTTACAGGTGAAATAAATACCGCACGTCAGTTTCAAGCCTATATTCAAGCGTTGCAAATTGATTGGCGAGAGCCCATAACAGGCATCTTTGGGGATATTGCGGGTCAAACGATAACAGATGGAATTAGCCAACTGTTTAATTTTGGTCAATCACTTTTTAAAGCGACACAACAAAATATTCCAGAATATTTGCAGGAAGAAGCTCGGGTAACTCCCACGGCCAGCGAACAAGCTATATTTTTTGATAATATTGATTTACTACGCAGTCAGGCTGACCGCTTAAGCGCCAGAGTGTCACGACTTGAACAAAATTTTCAAAAATAACTTAACCGCTGTGCAAAGATATATAGTCAGGCAGATAAAGTTAAGTTTGTTAAAAAACCAATAAATGAACTGTTAGTATGACCAATCTTTTAACATTACATCGTGCATTTGTTATCAATCGAGTCTTGGTACGTCATGGACTAGATGAGTTTCTTGCACCGACACCACTATCGCGAGTGGTTAAAGTTCTCAAGTTATTTGCATTAACTCGAAACAATAACAAACAGTTAAGTCGCGGTCAGCGACTGAATCTTGCATTGACCGAACTCGGGCCGATTTTTATCAAGCTTGGGCAAATGCTTTCTACTCGGCGGGATTTACTGCCAGACGATATTGCTTTTGAACTCGCTAAACTACAAGACAAAGTCCAGCCTTTTGATTCGCAACTTGCCATAGCTACCGTTGAGGCACAGTTGGGTCACCCCATCAGCCAATGTTTTGCTTTTTTTGATGAAACGCCAATGGCATCAGCTTCTATTGCTCAAGTGCACGGAGCCCGCTTAATCACTGGTGAAGATGTGGTTGTTAAAATTATTCGCCCTGGCATTGAGAAAAAAATTAAAGCTGACTTAAAATTACTGCACCTGGTTGCCACCTGGTTCGAAAAATACTCATCCACCGGCCGTCGATTACACGCCAAAACAGTGATCGCCGACTATCAGACAACCCTGTTTAACGAGCTGGATTTGCGAATTGAAGCGGCCAATACCAGTCAACTCAAGCATAATTTTATTGATAATCCGGTATTATATGTGCCGAGTGTTTATTGGGAATACTGTCAGCCTCAGGTTATGGTACAAGAGCGCATACGCGGCATCCCTATCGGCGAAGTCGCGCAATTGAAAGCTGCGGGAGTAAACATGCAAAAACTGGCGCACCGTGGCGTTGAAATATTTTTTACTCAAGTATTCAAACACAGTTATTTTCATGCCGACATGCACCCTGGCAATATTTTTGTCGATGCCTCCGATCCGGAAAATCCAACTTATATTGCAATCGATTGTGGCATAATGGGCACACTAAATGAATCTGATAAACGCTATTTAGCGCAAAATTTTGTAGCCTTTTTTAATCGAGACTATCGGCGGATTGCAGAACTGCACCTCGCCTCAGGTTGGATTGCAGAGCATATTTCTGCCGAAGAATTTGAGTCAGCCATTCGAACCGCTTGCGAGCCAATATTTGGCAAAGCCTTAGACGAAATATCTTTCAGCCACTTTTTAGTACAACTGTTTCAAACCGCAAGACGTTTTGAAATGGAAGTTCAACCACAATTGGTATTATTACAAAAAACCCTGCTTTATATTGAAGGGTTGGGTCGTCAGCTCTATCCGCAATTAGATCTGTGGGAAACCGCTCAACCTTTCCTTAAAGATTGGCTAAAACAATCTTATGGACCGCGCGCCATCTACCGCAAAATCAAAAGGAAACTGCCTGACTGGTTTGAGCAATTTCCTGATATGCCCGAAAAAGCGGCGAAACTGCTTGAGCACTCTTTGCAATCAGCCTCGTATCAGCAACAGCTTATCCTCTCAGTGAAATCACTAAAAGCTAGCCAAAAGCAATCAGCTTTACGTCTGCGCTTTGCTTTACTGGGTCTGGCTTTGGTTTTAATCGCTTTGTCGGATATATCTTTTGGCTTATCTCAAGATTGGAAAACCAGCATTTTACTGGGCTTGTCATTCATTAGTTTTGTGGTATCTTTCAGGACCTGATGGTTTGTCAAAACCCATGTAATAATTTTCAATTATCCTGTCACTTCATAACTTATTGAAAAATTTGGAGAAAAAAATGGACGACTGTTTGTTTTGTAAAATAAATCAAAATCAGATCCCATCAGATAAAGTCTATGAAGATGATGATGTGATTGTGATTAAAGATATTGCCCCCAAAGCCAAGGTACACTTACTCGTTATTCCCAAAAAACACATTGCCAGCTTAAATGAATTGTTACCAGAAGATCGCGAACTTATGGGAAAAATCATGTTATTGTTACCAGAATTAGCCAAAGCTCAAGGGCTTGATAGCGGTTTTAGAACCATTATTAATACCGGCAAAGGTGGTGGTCAGGAAGTATTTCATATTCATGTCCATCTGCTGGGCGGTAGTGCAATGCCGTTTGCTTAAATAAAGCAGCAACAATATCTAAAAAGTGATAAATTAATACGCTGATTAATAATTGCCTCCTGTCGTTATTAATCTCAATGAAAATTAAATGATTTTCATAAGACTGAATTTTATAATATATCGTACCTTAAAAATCGGTATTAACTTGTTGATTTAAGAGAGAAAGGCCATGTTAAGTTTTGGGCAGTTAGTCGTAATTTTAATTATTGTTATTTTATTATTTGGAACAAAGCGCCTGAAAAATATGGGAGCCGATTTAGGTTCGGCCTTTAAAGGATTTAAAAAAGCGGTCAATGATGGCGAAAACGATAAAAATGCCGATGCTGAAAAAGCCGGTTCTATCGAACAGCAAGAGCGCTCAACAATCATCGAAGGAGAAATCGTCAAAGACGATACAAATAAAGAACGCGCCGTCAAAGATAAAGAAAACACCAAATAACCAGCTAAACGACGACTATGTTTGATATTGGCTTTTTGGAATTATTGCTAATCGGTATTATTGCGCTGCTGGTGTTAGGGCCAGAACGCTTGCCGCGCGCAATTAGAACCGTTGGGTTGTGGGTTGGCAAAGCCAAACAGAGCTTTAACACCATGAAAACTGAAATTGACCGGGAACTACAAATACAAGATATTCAGCGAGAGCTGGCCGAGAGCAAAGCCAGATTACAAAACAAAGTAGGACTCAATGAGATTGTCGATGATTTGCATGAATTCCAAGATGGATTCAGCCAGATTGCCAATCAAGTCAATCAAGTCAATCAACCGGTAAATCTAAACATTTCGCCCACTAATCAAGCCGACTCAAATTTGTCACAAACCCAATCAGACACTCAGCAATCTCAAAAGTCAGTTGCACCGAGCCAAGACAAACAAAGCTCAAATCAAAGAGAAGACTCACCGAAAGAAGATTTATCAGTCGAAAAGTCGAAATCTTCAGCAAGTACGGCGACTAGTCAACAGCCTCCAACTACGCCTGCACCGCCTGCGTCCTAACAAATAAGTAATTCATCAACATGACAACACCAGGTGATAATTCACAAACATCGATCAACGATACCGATATGCCATTATTGGCTCACTTATTGGAATTGCGTAATCGATTATTGCGCGCAGTACTTTCGGTTCTGGTTGTTTTTATCAGCCTCATTTATTGGGCAAATGACATTTATTTAATGCTCGCAGCGCCATTACAAAAACACTTGCCAGAGTCTTCTCAAATGATCGCGACAGACATTGTCGCCCCCTTTTTAACACCATTTAAAATGACCGCAATTTTGTCCGTTTTTATTGCCATGCCGTACATTTTGCACCAGGCTTGGGCATTTATATCACCAGGGTTATATCGGCACGAAAAACGCTTTGCTTTTCCACTGCTTTTTTCCAGTGTTATCTTATTTTATTTAGGGCAAGCATTTGCCTATTTTGTGGTTTTTCCGTTAGCCTGGGCCATATTAATTCATGCTGGTCCAGAAGGTATTCAAGTGTTACCCGATATTTCCAGCTATTTAAATATTGTCTTAAAAATGTTTTTTGCCTTTGGTTTAGCTTTTGAGATTCCGATAGCGACAGTTTTAATGGTTTGGTCTGGACTGACTACCGTAGAAAGCTTACGAGAGAAACGCCCCTATGTCATTGTTGGTGTGTTTGTGGTGGGTATGTTATTGACCCCGCCAGATATTTTTTCCCAAATATTACTGGCGATTCCCATGTGGATTCTTTTTGAATTGGGCATTTTATTTGCTGGTATTAAAAGATCAGATTCGCAGCCAAATGCAGAATAATTTGCTAAGTCGCCAATTTATAATTTGCCAGTTGGCGAGAAACACATAACATCAAGTTGGCCAAAAGAAACTTAACCACCAAGAAATCATTCAAGAAACATCGAGTAATTGCCAATATAAATATAAATATAAATATAAATATAAATATAAAACGCTATGAAGATAATGGCTGTGGGTCAAACAATGGGTAATAAAAAATTTATCAACCAAGAAAGTCACTTATGAGGAATGTCATCAATGAATAAGCTACTTAAACTTTCAATTATTGCCCCATTCATTAGTCTAGGATTCATGCAATCTGCGCAGGCACAAGACATCACTCACTGCCTCAAGATTATCGATAATCTCGAACGTTTAACCTGTTATGACAAAATCGCTAGCGCGCAGCAAAAACAGCCAACGTTAAAAAATACATCGAGCAAATCCGATTCGATTAACACCATGCCAAAACAGCTAGAGGAAGCTCAAAATAACGCTAAACAACCAGTTACTGAATCAAAAACGCAAGATGATTTGCTTCAACAACAAGCAGAAGAGTTTGGCCAAAGAACAACGCCATCGGAACAATTACAAAGTATTGAAAGCCATATAGTTGGTCAGTTTAAAGGCTGGCAAAAAGGCGCCATCATTCAACTAGAAAATGGCCAGCAGTGGAAAGTAATTAGCGAATCAAAAGGGTATGCCAAATTACAATCCCCCAAAGCAACCATCAGCCGCGGGATTCTAGGTTCTTTCGATATGCGCATTGAGGGCTTTCGCACGAAAGCCAAAGTCAAACGAATAAAATAATCAGTTTTTGATAAAGATTGAATAACGGGGTAATTGTTGATTATGAGCTTTGATATCTTTCTTAGTTATTCCTTTAAGGCAATTTTATTACCACCGGGTATCAATCTGCTGATTGCTTTCATTGCGCTGTTGCTAATCGGCAAGTACCGCAAGAGTATGACCACGTTAATAACGGTTAATTTGTTAAGTCTGTTAATACTCAGTTTGCCAAGTACTTCGGATCTGTTAGTTAAACAAATTGAAGCAAACAGCGCGTTATCACATCAGCAAGTGAAGCACCTTGCCAATGACGACTCAGTTAACCGAGCAATCGTCGTATTATCTGGGGGAAGGATCAATCTGGCACCAGAATATGGTGATATCGATACCGTTAACTCAAAAACACTACAAAGACTGCACTATGCCAGTTGGCTGCATAAAAGAACAGGTCTTCCTATTTTACTTTCAGGTGGAAGAGTGTTCGATGAAGCGACGGCAGAGTCAGTCATTATGAATCAGGTGATGATTTCAAGTTTTGGTATTGCGCCTAAATGGATAGAGTCAGACAGTAAAAATACCGCAGAAAATGCCCGCTATTCAGTGGCATTGCTTCAACAAAGTAATATTGATGAAATCGTCTTGGTCACTCATGCTTTACACATGCCAAGAGCACAAAGGGCATTTGCTGCCCAAGGGATAAAAATTATTCCAGCAGCAACCGTATTTCAAGGCAGTCGTGCGAAAAATACACTTTGGACGCGTTTTTTACCCGATCCACAAGCGCTCTTGCAAAGCAGTGCGGCTTTACACGAAATATTAGGACAAATCTGGTATGACCTGCGTTATTAAAAGACAAAGTTGTTACAACTATAGCTTTGGCTGAGAGCTAAATTATTTTTTATAAATATCAAGCAGTTAAACAACACTGTTTAAAATATCGAAATGAAACTCGCACAACTATAACAATAATTTAAAAATGGTTAATTGTTGCCTTTGATTAACTCGGTTAAAATGAATGGTTATTCAATAACATCGGCTTACTTTAGCTAAGCCATGATTAACAAATACTTTATTTTCACACGGAACTCAATATCGACCTGAAACTATGAATAATATAAAAGAACAGTTCATTCAGTTAGCTATCGAACGCCAGGCGTTAAAATTTGGTGAATTTACCCTGAAATCTGGCCGAATCAGCCCCTATTTTTTTAATGCAGGCTATTTCAATCAAGGACAAGATCTGGCCACTCTTGGTAACTGCTATGCAGCCACACTGGTCAAAGCGAACAGTGAGTTTGATATGCTGTTTGGTCCGGCCTACAAAGGTATTCCACTTGGTACCGCAACAGTTACAGCATTAGCCAATAATCATCAACGAAATTGTGGATTTTGTTTCAACCGCAAAGAGGCAAAAAGCCATGGCGAAGGCGGAAGCCTAGTAGGTGCACCATTACACGGAAATGTCATGATAGTTGATGATGTTATTACCGCAGGAACCGCTATTCGAGAATCGATCGATATTATAAAAAATGCGGGAGCAACACCGGCAGGTGTTATTGTTGCACTAGATCGTCAAGAAAAAGGAAAGGGCGAACTATCAGCCATCCAGGAAGTCGAAAAAGAATACAATTTACCGGTATATGCTATTATCACCTTATCAGACTTGCAAAATTACCTGTCCACTAGTGATTCGCTATCAAAATATGTTGAGACTGTTTCACAATATCGCAATAAATATGGGATTTAGCGAAACTAGCATGTGATTTATCTGGTAATCTGTTATCACCAAATTGCAGATTATCGACAATTTGATTTATGCCATTTCTAACGGCATAAATTAATCAGCATTTAATGAAAAAGGAAAACAATGGTAGCCAAAATGGTTTGAAAGCATATTTGAACACAAAAACATTAATTGATGTAACTATGAAAAACTTTATTACCACTTTATCATTAACCTTCTTAATTTTATTAAGTACGGTTACTTTTGCCAAACAGTTTTATCGCTTTAAAAATTCTGAAGGTAACATGATTGTAAAAGACCAGCTGACAAACGAAATGATTGCTGCTGGTTACGATGTAATTAATGACCAGGGAAAAATTATCAAACGGGTTGGGCCAGGAAAAACACTTGGTGAAGAAGAGCAAGAGCGCTTAAAAGAAATAGAGAGAAAGAAAAAAGAGTACGAGTTCAAATTAAAAATTAAAAGTGATGCTGAATTACTCAGACAGTTTAGTTCTATTAGCGATATTATTCGAAATCGTGATGCACAGTTATTGGCACTTGAGCAACGCATCAAAATTCAGGGAAGCAAATCGGACTTACTTAAGCTACAACTTGAAGATCAACAACGTCAAGCCGCCACTCATGAACGCCTAGGCCAAAAAATTCCCAAAATATTACAAGGTGATATTGAAGCAACACAGGCCCAAATTGATACTAATATTAACAGTATTGCTACACTGGAAGAAGAAAAAGTGGATGTCGCAAGCCGATTTGAAACAGATATTATTCGCTATAAAAAACTCGAATCGCTACGCAGAACAATTAAACAGGAAAGCCCACAAAATGATGGTAGTCGCCCAGTTATTTATGACTGTGCATCAATAGCTGATTGCCAAAAAGCTTGGCAGCTGGCTCAAGTTTATGCCAAAGATAATGCTTCGGGACAAATTGAAATTATTACAAATGCCCTTATTCTGACATCTAAACCAGAAAAGGAAACGGACATTGCCTTATCGTTTTCAAAAATTCCAGCCCCAAATAATAAAAGCCAAATTGTTTTTGAAGTTACTTGCAATGAATCTGAGCAAGGTGCAGATTTGTGTAAAAGTGACTTTGTTAAAAACGTAAGAAAAAACTATCTCAAATTGGTTGAATCAACAATTAACAGTTAAAATCAAAGCTGCTTGCTGTACTGTTTTAAACCGATTTATGCTTAACAGAAAACCAATAAAAAAGAGGCTAAAAGCCTCTTTTTTATATTTCATTAGTCAGATAGATTACATTTAGTGCATTAATTGAAACACAATTAAATCCAATTACTACCAACGCAATCCATCAAAACTCAATGATTTTGACTTAATCCTTGAGTCAATATTTTCCATTGGTTATCCCATCCTTCCAAAGGTGCATTTTTAAAACTGGAACGCACAAACTGCTGTAAACGCCCTTCAATAATCGTTGTCATGAGTTTTGCCATTGCACCGGCATCCAGAGTCGACTTTCCCGCCGCAATAGCAGCGTCACGAACTATCTGTTTTAACTGTGTTTCAAGACGCTCAAAAAACTGAGATACACGCTCTTTTAATCGTTGTGTTTCGCCCAGCAAAACTTCGCCGGTTAGTAATCGACAAATTCCTGCATTTCGATGGGCAAAATTAAGCACCAATGAAGCAACTAAATAACATTTTTCAAGACTACTTTGCTCGTTCTCACTAATTGTGTTGACTCGGCTAAAAATACTTTCTTCGCAAAAATCCAGTAACGATTCATACATTCTCGCTTTACTTGGAAAGTGACGATACAGTGCAGCCTCAGAAACACCGACTTCCTTTGCCAAGCGAGCAGTTGTGATACGATCGCCCAAATCATTTTCTAGCATGTGAGCGAGACTTTGCAAAATGTCCTGTTTTCTATTTGTTTTTTTATCGGCCACTAAAATCTCCTAAAACTCTAAATTGAGACTACTATCCACCATCAAAATTTGCTGCTTAAATATTTTCTTGATCCGCTCGACTGCATCTTGTGTATCACCTTCAAATCGGATAACTAGATTTGGCGTTGTATTCGATGCTCGAACTAATCCCCATCCATCAGCGTATTCAACCCGAACCCCATCAATATCAATCATTTTTCCTTCACCAAAAGCCCCCTGCTTTGCTAAACGACTCACAAAATCAAATTTACGCTCATCACCAATCTTAATATTAATTTCAGGGGTAACTTCGCTATTGGGTAACGCTTTGAAAATTTCGGCAGATTTTCGTGTATCAGCAGATAAAATCTCCAGTAATCTTGCGGCGGTATATAGCGCATCATCAAATCCGTACCAGCGCTCTTTAAAGAAAATATGGCCACTACATTCGCCCGCTAGCAGCGCACCAGTTTCGCGCATTTTGGCTTTTACCAGCGAGTGCCCCGTTTTCCACATGATTGGATGTCCACCATTACTGGAAATAACTTTTGACAAATGCTTGGTACATTTAACATCAAAAATAATATCAGCGCCGGGGTTACGAGATAGCACATCCATCGAATAAAGCATCATTTGACGATCCGGCCAGATAATATTACCTTCTGAATCTATCACTCCCAAGCGATCACCATCACCATCAAAAGCTAAACCAATATCGGCTTGCTCTGATTTGACCAAGTCAATTAATTCTTGCAGATTTTCAGGCTTACTAGGATCAGGATGGTGGTTAGGGAAATTGCCATCAACTTTACAATAAAGCCCGACCACTTCACAGCCAAGAGCCTGCAATAACTGTGGTGCAATTTTTCCAGCAACCCCGTTACCACAATCAACCGCCACTTTTAGCGGCTGGGCTAACGCAACATCACCAGTCACTTGAGCAATATAATCCTGTGTTACCGACATGGTTTCAGCACTTCCACTGCCTTTCACCATATTTCCTTTTTCGATGCGCTCGCGCAGTTCCTGAATCTCTTTACCCGACAGCGTTTTACCGGCAATAACTATTTTTAGTCCATTATAATCTTTTGGGTTATGGCTACCAGTCAACATCACACCACTGCTTGCATCAAGATAGTTAGTGGCAAAATAAAGTAGCGGCGTTGGCTCTTCGCCAATATCAATAACATCTCGTCCACTTTCCACCAACCCCTGCTTCAATGCATCAAGCAATGATGGGCCAGATAGTCGGCCATCTCTGGCGACCACAACACGTTGCTCACCTCGCTCAAACGCTTCGCTGCCAATTGCCCGACCTAATTCTTTAACAATTTCTTCGTTCAATGTGTCACCAACAATTCCACGAATATCATATTCTCTAAATATGTTTGCTGAAATTGCCGAACGCTCCGGTTCTTGAGTATTGATAATTTCTAACCCCTCTTCTGTATTTGTATTAGATGATAATGCTCGAATTAACGAGCCTGATTCATGTTCAATTGCTGGCTGCGGTTTGGCAGGTTCGGCCGGTTGTTTTTCTGGCGCTTGCGTGCTTAAGGTAAAACCTTCACGCAATAACGTCTTACCCATATCCTCAAACACTTGTAGTTCGAGCTCTGGGATTGCCTGTGGCTTGGCTTCATTTGAACTATCAATTAACCATTTAACAAAGTTTGATGCATCACTACGCACCATAGTCTGGAGCTTTTTAAGTCCCAAAAAGCCGCCGACACCAACCAATACCATTACCAGAAATAATCCACCAAAAAATAACATTAACTCTAAACGATAATTAAACTTATCAGGCTCGGCAGGCCAAAAAGCAATCCGCCAATGAGTGTGCGGTACACTGGCAATTCCCATCGCATCACCAGATTTCAGTTGTGCATCACCAATTGCAGTAATCGTTCTATTTTGATTCGCAAAACTTTGCAAAAACTCATAATATCCTGGTACTAATCTCTCTTTAGGTAACGCTTCATTAAAAATTTTAAAGTCCACACCAATTAGTGCCACTTTACTCGTACCAAAAACCTTAAATATCACGGCAATATGTTGGCTGTCCGAGCCAGAGTTAATCGCTTCTGGCATGATATCGTTATTTGTTTTTAACTGGCGCAATAGCTGCAGAGTAACATTGGTAATCACCGGTTTTGATTGTGCGTCGACATCATGAATATCATCATCGAGTAAACGCACACCAACCACACTGTGCAATCGTTTTTGTAAGTCTTCTTCGATTTGCTTTACTTCAGCCGGATTAGAGCGACGGAGAATCTGCTTCACATCAGGGTCATTTAAAATGGATTGCGAAGAAAGTTTTATTGACTCCAAGCGACTTAAGACCAGCTCCATATAAGAAGTCATCGTCACATCGACAAAGGTATCGTTGCGATCTTCTGCCGGTTGCACCACCACCAAATAATACTGCACGATAGCAACAAATATAATCGTTAGCACACACAAACTTAGGTAAGGTAATGCGTATGACAACAAGGTATTCGATTTAATTTTAGCTTTAACTTTTTGTTGTTGTTTTTCTTTATCTTTATTGATCTTCACTAGACATCTCCGATCCGGACTTTATCTATTTGTTGGTGATACGATGAGAGTTATCACTGATTTGATTGACAATTTCCTGAATAATCTGCTGTGCTAAAACTTCCTTAGAAGCAATATCCAGCAATATTTGCGAGCCGTCCTTTTTCATTAATAAAAGCTGATTATTTTCGCTGTTAAATCCTAATCCTTCACAGCAAATATCATTTGCACAAATCATATCCAGATTCTTTTTCTCAAGTTTTTTACGTGCATAAAACTCAAGTGACTGGCTTTCAGCAGCAAATCCAACCACCAATGGCTTATCTTGGCGAGCAGCAACCCAAGCCAATATATCAGGATTTCGTTGCAGTTTAAGACTCATGACTTCATCATTTTTTTTGATTTTGTGGCAAGACACTTCAACCGGTGAATAATCAGCAACCGCTGCACAACCAATAAAAACATCAACCGTTTCAATTTTTTCTTTTACTGCGGCCAACATTTCTGCTGCACTGGTTACTCGAGTTACCTCAACTTCATATGGCGCTCGAATATTTACCGGCCCCGATATCAACTCAACCTCAGCGCCTGCAATACGTGCTGCTTTTGCCAGAGCGTATCCCATTTTTCCTGAACTGTGATTGGAAATAAATCTAACCGGATCAATTGCTTCTACCGTTGGTCCTGCGGTTATCATAACCGTTTTTCCAGCCAAGGGTTTATTCGAAAAGGCAATATCATGTACCTGCTGCGCTATATCCTGCGGTTCAAGCATTCGCCCAGCGCCAATATCGCCACATGCCTGCTCACCAACACCAGGACCCAGCACAGTAACACCGCTTTGTGACAACTTTTCGATATTTTGCTCTGTAATCGAATTGGCCCACATTTGTTGATTCATTGCAGGAGCAACTAACAAAGGCGCATTACTGGCTAATAATATCGTTGTTAGCAGATTATCGGCCTCACCGTGAACTATTTTGGCAATAGTATTGGCAGTGGCAGGTGCAATTAAAATCAAGTCAGCCCAGCGGGCTAAATCAATATGCCCCATCGCAGCTTCTGCTGCTGCATCAAACAATTCTTGATGAACCGGATGGCCAGAAACGGCTTGCAGCGTCATTGGGGTTATAAATTGCTCAGCACCAGGAGTTAAGACGACTTGTACGTCAAAATTGTACTCTTTCAGGCGTCTTACCAAATCGGCACATTTATAAGCAGCGATACCACCTGAAATACCAAGTAGTAAATTTTTACAAGAACTTTTATCCGACAACTCAAGCATTCCTTCAGGAAAATATTAGAAATAGTTATTATTAGCGATAAAGGCGAACTGAATACTCACTAACCCGAATAATAGCAGACCTTTTACGTCATTTCTCAATCTTTTTGTAGGGACTTTCCTACAGACAGAGCATTATAAAATCAACACACTAAGATTTCGATTAATTTATCGCTATACAGGAATAACAAGGGATTTGTCATGCATCAAATTATACAATGGCCTAGCCAAGAACGCCCACGCGAAAAGCTCCTCAAGCATGGACCACAAGCTTTAAGTGACGCAGAGTTACTGGCAATTTTTTTGCGTACCGGCGTGAAGGGAAAAAATGCCATACAACTGGCGCGAGAAATCATTCAGCATTTTGGTACTTTAGGTCAACTATTAACCGCAAATAAGACCCAATTTTGCCAATTTAAAGGACTGGGCGAAGCAAAATTTGCACAATTAATCGCCTGCCTGGAAATGAACAAAAGAGTCTCAGCTGAAGAAGTTGCTAAAGGGAGTGTTATTGAGAAGCCACAGCAGGTTAAGCAGTATTTTCAATCTCGTCTGATGAACCAGAAAAATGAGGTATTTGCAGCTCTTTTCCTCGACAATCAGCACCAGATCATAGCGTATGAAGAATTATTCTATGGAACAGTTAATACCACAATCGTCCATCCCAGAGTTATTATTCAGCGCGCATTAGCCTGGAATGCAGCCGCCATCATTGTGGCTCATAATCACCCTTCAGGACATATACAGCCAAGCCAAGCCGATATTGATATTACTCAAACACTTAAATCAACGCTCGAAATTATTGATGTGAGACTACTCGATCATTTAATTATTGCTGCTCACCGGGTAATCTCGCTGGCTGAACAGGGCCATATATTCTGAATTGCAAATTTTAGCTAATAGCCATTAATTAGAGAACATATCAATTTAGAAGGTGTGGTTCAAATCATCGAAAATATAATAAATTTGCGATAAGCCGGTGGCGGCAAACAATTTTTCCTTAATGAAATTGAGGCAGTTTCATCCTTAGGTAACAATTAACTTGAATCTAATAACGTAAACTTGTCAGATATATTGGTAAAATTGTGAGCAAAAAGTTGTAATATTAGCGCCGATTTGGTATAAAGTGCGCCCTTTGTGTGGCGGCAAGGCGAATAGCCAGAAGATGTTTCACTTAGCAGTATTCATTTACTAATGATCCGCCGCGTACAGTAGAGAATTTTAAGAGGCTAAAAACATGTCACGAGTATGTCAGGTTACAGGTAAAAGACCTGCAACAGGAAACAACGTATCACACGCAAAAAACCGCACACGTCGTCGTTTTTTGCCAAACCTTCACTCTCACCGTTTTTGGGTTGAAAGCGAAAACCGCTTTGTAAAACTGAGAGTTTCAGCCAAAGGCATGCGCATTATCGATAAAAAAGGTATCGATCAAGTGTTAACAGAAATTCGCCATCGTGGCGAAAAGGTCTAAGGAGGCTAAATCATGCGCGATAAAATTAAATTAGTTTCTTCTGCGGGTACTGGTCATTTTTATACCACAGATAAAAACAAAAAGAATACTCCACACAAGCTTGAATTTAAAAAGTACGACCCAGTTGTACGCAAGCATGTGATGTACAAAGAAGCGAAAATCAAGTAGCTTTAACTTACATCTCGTGTACCGAGTAGCCTGAAAAAACCCGGTTTATACTGGGTTTTTTAGCTTATACTGCTCTTTATCATTTATTTAAATGTTATTTTCTAAAATAAATAGAATTCGCTTTAATACTTACAGGGTATTTTAACCATTACGACGAAATAACCTGTTGCAGCAGTTTTGAGCTTGTCTTCGTCAGCTAATTTAATATCATTTTGTACTTGCTGCGTAACCTATTATTTTTATGCCTTCTTTTAATGGCTACAATCAATCTGCAACCGCTTCATCAAAACGGCCGGATCATTTAGGCAAATAGACCGAATCTTGTAAAATTCTAAACGTTCTTGATAACTTTTTAATTTGTGAAAAGTCTTTTTCCCAGTTTAAACACGCCCCCTCATAATAAACAAACGTATCTGTCAGCAAAGCAATTGTTTTTTGTAGATCTTGATAAATTGCACTCTTCACCAGTTGCGCCAGCTTTGATACAACCTCAGCAGCATCAATGCCAAACCGGGCTTTTTCTTTTCCACTTAACAAAATCGGGGTATAAACCGGATACAAGTCACCATAAAGACCACTACAACGCATAATGTAGGTATTATTAACAGCTCGAAGCAATATATTTTCAGCTACAGCAAGTCCTTCTCCCCCTTCTGAATGTGTTTTTGGTGATGTTTTGGCATTAACAATTTGCTTATCAATAGCCTCATAAACCCGCGTAGATGAAACAAAAATAAGATTTTGCACAACAAGTTTACCTGCCGCTATTTGCGCACTTAGGCCTTCAAATATTTGATGCCAGGACCAACTTGGTCCCTGCTTCGATTTTTGTC
Source organism: Aliikangiella maris (assembly GCF_040719265.1). Lineage (NCBI taxonomy): Bacteria > Pseudomonadati > Pseudomonadota > Gammaproteobacteria > Oceanospirillales > Pleioneaceae > Aliikangiella > Aliikangiella maris. The sequence continues at coordinate 66,602 of NZ_JBFDAH010000021.1, forward strand.
GAGCAGAGATACAGATGACCAAAACCTGAATAGATGAAATAAAATCATCATCAGGAAAAAACAAGCCCTTGAGGCAATCAATTCTGGCATGTTGGAAATTCAACCCGTTAGCCGTTAATTCTTCACTTAAAGCCAGACCAATACGCCCTTTTCCAACTAATACAATTGATGGCTTATTTTTGACAGTTTCCACAATATACCGTAGTCCGTTGTGCAATAGTTGTTTGCTTTAATGGTAGCCCGCAATTGATGCAAGGCTCCCCTCCTCGTCCGTACACCTGATGAGTGTGTTGAAAATACCCCGGTTTACCTTCTACAGAGGTAAAATCTTTTAGACTGCTACCACCAGCCTCTATCGCTTCACTTAAAACTTGCTTAATCGTTTCAACTAAGATTTCTAGTCGCTTTACAGAAATTCGATTGGCTTGGCGTGATGGATGGATTGCTGCTCGGAACAATGCTTCTTGTGCATAAATATTACCGACACCAACAACTACATGACTATTCATAATTAAAGCCTTAATCGCAACCTGGCGTTTTTTACAAATCGACAACAAGTAATCGGTATTAAAAGACTCATGTAAGGGTTCAACGCCCAATTTAACTAACAAAGGATGAGTGTCACCAAGCAGATTAAGCTGCACACTGCCAAACCGACGAGGATCATTGTAACGAATAAGTTTTCCATTAGATAACACAATATCGAGATGATCATGTTTATTAATCGGACTGTTTTCAGTTATAACTCTTAAACTGCCAGACATTCCTAAATGAATCATCAAGCTTTGATGTTTACCTGACAATTCACAGTTAATTAATAAATATTTTCCTCGCCGTGACACACTTGATATTAATTTATTTTTAAATAACGCAGGCAATTCTGGATCAACTGGCCAGCGTAATCTTTTTTCACGAATAACAATATCCGTAATTTTTTGTGCAATACAATGCGGTGCAATGCCACGACAACTGGTTTCTACTTCGGGTAATTCAGGCAATTTATTAATCCCTAATGAATTTAAAAAAGAAAATAAGAGTGACCATCTGTTACATTCATATCAATTTGCCATACTTGTCCAAGCGACATCAGTTTTATATAAAAAATAAACTGGTCATTGGTTTGCTTAACTTTACAAATCAGTGGCTGCGATTGTCCTTGAACATATAGCAAAACAGTTGTGCCAACAAACAAATTCGGATCAGTAACTTTTATCGTGGGGTAACCTAGCAACTGGAACCACTTGAAAGCCACCCGCTCAATTTCTTCAGGTGAAACTTTTTGGCGAAACTCCGAAGAATTAATTTCCCATTGCTTACCGCGACGATATAAAAAAAAATCACCAAAATCAATTTGTTGTAATACATAATCTGACTCTTCTTTTCCATTACTTTTAACAAACGCAGAAGTTTGTTCTTTCATGTTAGAGAAGTGTTCAGTTTGAGGTAGTAACTCTATCCTTGATTCAATTTCTGGGTCTATTTCTGACTCTGTAAATTTTTTACCGATTAAAACAACAATCAAAAACATAAAACTGATACAAAATATAATTATATTCAACCATTGCCTTGTCGATAATTTAGAGTAAGACATCCTTTAAGGCTTCCAAAAAAATTTAAATCCAATAAACAAAATACTAAGAGGCAAGAATAACATGGTTCCCCACAAAAGACTCCAGTTAAGCCAGGAGGAAGGTTCGACATAGCGATCTTCAACCGGTAATGCTTGTACATCTGTCTGCTCTATGTTTGTTAACCAGCTTATTAAATTCAGTGAAAACTGTTTATTGGCGTAATTATTAATAGCAGTGTCAGAAAGAAAGTGACTATCTCCAACTACAACAATTTTTTGTTTATTCTTGTTATTAGTGAATGAATAAGCGAGCACAAAAACTTGTTGCTGCTCTCCCGATTGCGCATTATAAACCAACTCCTCTTTTTGAATATCTAATTCATTCCAAACGCCGGAATGTGTCGTAATTATTGGTTCAATATTCCAGTCTTTAGTTTGTTGCAATAATTGGGTATTTAACTTAAGCCCCGCACTCCAAGGAAAAGCCAGTAAACTATTAATATGACTCACCACGGGATGTTGAGAAAACTGATTAACAATCACCACCGCAGGGTGTGGGGTGCCATTTTGAAAACCATTCCAATCAACCAAAGTCCCCAAAAAACGAGTAACAGGAATTTTTTGTTGAATAGCAACTGGAAAATAACTTTCAGGGTCAACCAGTAAAAGCAAGTTTCCACCTCGCTCTAAATACTCTGTCAGTAATTTTTCTTCTGCTGGTAGCCACTGTTGTCTGCTGGCAGGAATGATTAATAAACTGGTATTTTCAGATATGATTGGCGTTTTAGCAAAATTTATCGCTGCTGAGGACCAACCTGCATCTTTTAATAAACCATACAGTTGTCCTAAATCTGAAGACTTGTTAGCAAATAAGCTTGCTTCACCATGACCTTCAACAAAAGTGATCCATTGTGATTTTCGATTTAGCATTTGTATCAAGGCACCTTGGAAAACCCGCTTAACATCTTGTGTAAATGGATAAGCTACCAATTGATGAAGTTCACCAAGATGAAATGCCAAATATTCTCCCGTATGTTGTTGTTCAGGAGATAAGGCCTGACGGGATTGAAATGTGAGTTGGCTTTGTGGCAGCCAGCTTCGAATCATATTAAAACCGCGAATGATCTGTTCTCGGCTGGTCTCATCATCAATCACTGCAACAATCTGTAACGGCTCTTGATATTGTTTTAACTGGCTAACAATATCTGAAGACAGGGTATTTCTATGATCATGCGTAAAGTCAATTTTACCAGGAACCAGCAGCGCAGAAAAAACCAGTAAAATGCCTAACACAATTCCTGAATAATAATTTCTTAATACCCCCTGTTTAGTAGACCAAGAGTTTAAAAGGCCTAAGCAAAAAAACCAGCCTAAAATATTCCATCCTAAGTACCCGATCAGATCAGCGTAAGTCAGCAGTCCCTCTCTGAATGAAAAATAAGGCAATATTATTCCTTGCCAAATGCTATCAAGGGAAAATAATCGCATTGACAATTCGGCAGTTACCAGCATGATAATAAACAAACAGCCCACTAAAAATGTAATCAGAGGTTTAACAACAAGTAAACTAATCGATAATAAAAACCAATTTATTGTTAGCTGAATAAGTGCTAATGCAACAACAACAAATACGACTCTTGCTAAATCTAATGCACTACTCAAATAGAATAAAAATGTAATCAGTGTAAATACTAAAAGAGGCAATCCACCTACCCAATTTAAAATGCGAGCAAATATTGTTAAAAGTTTTTTGCGCGAAACAGCAGATAAAATTAAAAGGCTTTGCTGATTGGCTGAAGAAAAATTAGGGTAAAACTGAATACAAACAACTAAGCTTAGCAACCATTGAAAGACCAATGTAATTCCGGCAAGCGGAATAATAATTTCATTGAAAACAGAAATCTGATCCAGGTTTTGTGATTGTAAATATAAAAATTTTTGATAGGCGTACTGTGTCCAGAGTCCTTGCAAAAAAATACTGACAGTAAACAATAAAATAACTGCGGGTCTTCGTAGAACAAGAAGGTTTATAATGCCGAATAAACTTTTCATAGTCATAACTTTTGATTAGCAAGCAAAGTAAATAATGGCATAAGTGCATTTTTGGACGAACCCAATAGTTGATATTGGCTGTCAGCACATTTCAATTGTTGGGTGACAAAATCGTTTTCATAATTTGGTGTTAACTTCACTCGATATAAATAAATAGAGTGATTGGTATGGGTACACTGTACTTGTAAATCAGGTAATAACTTTTGCATACTTGAGAGAGACAAACGACTCGTCAACCATAACTGCTGCTTATCTGATAAAGCCAACTGGGCGATTAATTTTCCATGATGAAACATTAAAACATAATCGGCTATTTCTACCGACTCATTAATATGATGCGATGAAAACAAGCACAAAGTATATTTACCTGCTTGCTGAATATTGTCAATAAACCGTTGCTGCTCGACGGGATCTAACGCTTGTGAAGGTTCATCTAAAAGAACTAATTTCGGCTCCCCAAGAAAAGCTTGTGCAATCATAAGTTTGCGTAGATTTCCTTGTGACAGCTTTTTCATTGGTATTTCTAGCTGTTGTAGATCCCAGACTTTAACGACCTTATCAATTGCGCTTAAGTCACAAATATTTTTTAATTGACAGGATAACTCTAAATATTCTCTGCCAGTTAAATGAGAAAAAGCCGACATATCTGCCGCTTGATAACCACACTGTTCAAAATATTCCTGCTCACTTGGCATAAACTGGTTAAAACCAATATGTCCCATTGTGGCTTTTATGGTACCGGCAATTAAATTAAGGAGGGTTGACTTTCCCGCACCATTTAACCCAACAATAGCAACGCGGCACGGTGCAGGCAACTGAAAAGAAACGTTATCAACTAAATTTTGGCCTTGCACTTGGTAGCTGAGTTTTTCAATTTTTAACATTTGCTCCAAAGCCATTAAGTTAGAAAAATCAATCAAGGAAAACGATATTTATTTTATGTCATATTTGAGAAAAAACTCATCATCGATAGCATAACATAAAAAAACGGATAAGGTCATCGATGAAGTTATCGCGAGCGGATAAGGAAATATATGGAATAAAGCGCATATTTTCTGCTATTGAGTATATACGCTTTAATTTTTGTCTACTTATTTATAGTCTAAAAACAGCCCTAAAGCTTCGCCACTTGTACCTGAGTTACCCCAGCACGCTTAATTTGGTCAACCGCTTTAATCAAAACATCGGTTGATGCAACTTCATGTGTTTTAACAATAAAACTAATCGCTTTCTTCGATTTGGCAATCTCTGATTCAACATTGGCGCGCAGCGCATTGACATCAACGATTCTGCCAAGAAAATTAATATTTTCTGCGGCATCAATCGACACAACGAGTGCACGATTATCTTTTTGGTTGCTCTCTTGATTTGTACTTTTGTTCATATCGATTCCACTAACATTAGTAAAAGTCGTGGTGACAATAAAAAATATCAACATGATAAATACAATATCAAGCATAGGTGTCATATCGGGTGAATCTGCGCTTTCAGTTGTCATTTTTCTTCTCATGGCACTTTCCTTTTTTGGCTAATATCAGTTTCAATATAGAGCGAAACGCATTGTTTAATCAAGTTACTTTTATTAAATCAAATTAAATAATCCTGAAAAATCAGCTCTAATCGTGAAGCTAGCATCTGACAAATTCGTGGGAAGTACAATAAATAGCTAAAACTTAATATAAAGTTAGCCCATATTGAGTGAAGGTGTATTACCTTGAGATAAATGGCTTTTTCTAGATGTAAAGAATTAAAATCACTACTAATTAGTTAATTAGTTAATTAGTTAATTAGTTAATTAGTTAGTTAATTAAAAATGCATCTAATTCAGTGGAAACGATATGTTTAGATTGTAAAACAACCTTACCTTGGTATCGATGCTCTCCAGTCGAAGTAAAATCAAATAAATATTCCCGCTGAATACACCAACGCTGGCGACTGTCTTTAACGAACCCAACTTTATCTTGTACAACTGTATGGTCTAAAAACTGTACCCCGGCTTCCTGACAGCGTAACTTTCCAGCTTGCATTGCTAACTGCTTAAGTTTCTGGGTATACGCCCAATAATAAGCGATCAAGCCAATTGCCAAAATGGTGATTACCTTGCTCATTTGATTATCACTTGTTAAATATTATTTAAGAAACAAAAAAGGCGACTAGAATGTCGCCCCTGCATCGAAAACTAAACGACTATTTTGCCGGTTTAATTACCGTTACTGTACCTGCTCCGGCCAGTTTAGCTTGGTCAACCGCTCTAACCACTACACCTGACTTTGCACTCTCGTCTGCCATAACAACTACAGCAGCTTTTGGTTTTTTAGCCCGTGCTGTCTCAATATTTGGTTGAATTGCATCGACGTCAATTAAACGGCCATCCATTTCAACATCACTATTAGCATTAATCGAAATCAAAATAGGTCGATTTGGATTAATCGGTTGATCAGGTGGTGGGTTTGCTGGTGGTCTGGCAATTTCAATACCGTCTTCTTTAACAAACGATGTCGTCACGATAAAGAAGATAAGCATGATAAATACAATATCCAACATGGGGGTCATGTCTACTTCGGAATCATCATCGTACTGTTTTCTTTGTCTGCGCATTTTAAATCCTGCTATTGTTGGAAGCTATCGTTATTGAATAAGCTAAAACTTCCAGAAATAAAATAAGTTATTATTTTTCAACAAGTTAAAATTTAAATTATAGAACTAAAATTACTTGTTTTATACCGAATGTCTCTACTGAGTCTTATTATTCTTTTTTGTAACTGGCTAACTATAACGAGTAGATTGAAATAAGTCTAGCGGCTATTTTATAAAGTAATACGTTTCATAACTCAACTTTGACTCAATATTTATTCGGAATAAGTATTACCTGTCAGCTTTTCGTATTTAAAAATCAGCTGCTCTTTAGATTCACGATTATTTTCGTCAAACGGAATACAATCAACAGGACAGACCTGCTGACATTGCGGCTCGTCATAATGTCCAACGCACTCGGTACACTTATCGGGATCGATTTCATAAATTTCATCGCCCTGAGAAATAGCCTCGTTGGGACATTCTGGCTCACACACATCGCAATTAATACATTCATCTGTAATTATCAGAGACATAGTTTATTCTCGCAAATTTAGATCCTAGACTCGACTTTACTTATTTTACCCCAAGCAAATCTACACACCAATAATCGTCGATTATATCCAGGATTATTTTTTAATTTTGGGGTTCACCACTTTGGTTTTGCTTCTCTTCAAACCGATTTTGTAAAGCCTTAAGTACTGGCGGAGCAACAAATTCACTAACATCTCCACCAAGCATTGCGATTTCTCTGACAAGCGTAGAGGAAATAAATGAATATTTTTCAGCCGGAGTCAAAAACAAACTTTCGATTTCAGGTGCTAATCGACGGTTCATATTAGCCAACTGGAACTCATATTCAAAATCTGAAACCGCACGTAATCCACGCAAAAGTACATTGGCTTTTTTCTTACGTGCAAAATTAACTAATAAACCTGAAAAACCACAAACTTCCACATTATCGAGCTTTTGAGCAACTTGTTGCACCAGTTCGACACGCTCATCTACATTAAACATAGGGCTTTTCGTCGTACTGGAGGCAACCGCAACAATAACTTTATCAAACAAATTGGATGCTCTTTCAATTAAATCAAGATGACCGCAGGTCACGGGATCAAAGGTCCCTGGGTATAACACGATTTTTGGCATAACATTACTCTCAATACTTTGTTTTTTAAGGTCAAAAACGGAATATGCGACCCGTTGCCCATTAATTGATGACCTTTTGTCAAATTTCAATAAAAATAAGCGCTATTTTCTAACAGATTGTCTCAAATAAACATACACTAAGATATTAAAAATCCAACAATTGAACGGTATATTGATAATCGATAATTTCTATCCAAATATGAAATGAGAACCAGTTACTTGGATTTTACTAGAATTTAGACTAGCTTTGTTAAAGAACTCTTTGTTTTTAGTATATTTTTAATAGATTAAGATTGTAAAATTAACAATGATTAGGTACGCTCTAGAGTATCTAAATTGAATTTTAAATGTTCTTTATTAAAATTTATAAATCACAATACTTCCTGCAAGACAGGTTATAGGAGACCCCGTGATGGATTGGTTATTTAAGGTATCCTCACCTTTTAAACAGTTTTATCTAGCATTAACTGTCGTTCTGCTTGCTTTTATCTCGGCATGTGGTGGTGGCGGATTTGAAGAATCAGCAAACCCAACGGATCCCACCGATCCAAATTCTACTGCAGAGATAAATATTAATTTGACATTAGTTTCTGCTAATGATGATACCCCAGTTCAGTCAATCACTTCATCTCAACCGGGTAGAATAATTGCTACCGTAACTGGAATTACTACCCCAGTTATAGTGACATTTTCTTCTACTATTGGCTCAATTCCTATCCCGACAGCAATTACTGATGACAATAATCAAGCCAGTGTTGATATTGTTGCAGGCAACTCTTTGGGTGCAGGGACAATTAGTGCTAGAGTAGAAACAGGTGAAGTTGGAAAATTAGTTTTTTCTATCGGAGCAACCAATTTAACGATGGGGAGCTTTGCAAACGCTGAATTCCAGGAAAAAGTTGCGGCAATAGGAACACCACAAATTTCAGCGGGCGGCACTACAACCGTTACCGTTGCAATTGTAGATGGTAATGGCGATATTTTTAATGAACCAGTCGAAGTTAATTTTACTTCAGCTTGCGCTAGCACAACACCTGCTGCGGCATCAATTAGCAGTCCGATAACCACTGTTAATGGTGTTGCCTCTACGACTTATCTCGCCCAAGGGTGTGTAGGTGACGATACAATTAGCGCTACAGCAAACGCAGGTAGTATTTCCTTATCTGCCTCTGGAAAAGTAAATATTTTATCAGCAGATGTTGGCAGTATAGAGTTTGTTTCTGCAACGCCAGAAAACATCGTAATCCAAGGTGCGGGGGGTATCGGCGGCTCAGAGAGTTCAACGGTGGTATTTAGAGTAAAAGATACAAACGGTCAACCTCTTAATGGTGAAGTTGTTAATTTCTCACTAAATACAAGTGCTGGCGGAATTTCAATTGATCCTCTCACAGCTACAACAAACTTAGATGGACTAGTTCAAACAGTTGTTAATTCTGGAACGGTAGGTGCTTCAGTAAGAGTTACTGCTGCAATTGAGGGTAGTGACCCTGAAATAGTTACCCAATCAAGTAATCTGGTCGTCTCTACAGGAATCCCAGATCAAGACAGTTTTACCCTGGCTGCAAGCCAATACAATCCGGAAGGATGGGATATTGCAGGGGCTCCAGTACAAATTACCGCATTTCTTGCCGATGGATTTAACAACCCTGTTCCTGATGGAACAGTTGTTTATTTTTCAACAGAAGGAGGACGAATTGATGATTCTTGCACAACCGAAGACGGGCAATGTGTTGTAACGTGGAATTCACAAAATCCTAGACCAATTGGCGCGACTCACGGTGAAGCTGGAAACGGCCCGAGTACCTATAACTGGATTAAGTTCTCAGATGGGACTGCAAACCCTGACTCTCTTGGTCAGCCTTATGGAGGCAGGGTTACTATTATTGGGACAGCGATAGGAGAAGAATCATTTCCAGATGCCAATGGTAATGGTCGTTTTGATGAGTCAGAAATGGAAAATTTCTTGTACGAAAAGGATGTTGGTGGCAGACCATATGATTTGGATGAAGCATACCGTGACCATAACGAAGATGGCTTTTTTAACCCTTGGCAAACTGATCCTGATGAGCAAGACGGAGGAGAGATCGAAATACTAGTCGATTTTGATGGTGATAATAGCTGGACAGAAAAAGATGAAAAATATAATGGGGTTCTTTGCTCAATACCTGCCCACTTGGGTTGCTCAAGTCAAAAATCAGTGCATGTAAGAGCCCAGTTAGTCTTAGTTATGTCGGGTAGTACCCCTTTCATTCGCACCACACGCACCGGAGATTCAATAGAACCGAATAATCCTAATGATAATACCATGTACTTAGCTACTGAGTCACAAGCTACGGGATCTGTCGTCATCTCTGATTTACACAATCAGCCAATGCCGGCTGGAACTGTAATTTCATTTGAAGCAACAATAGGTTCACTTGTTGGCACCACGTCTTTTGAGGTACCAAGTACTAACAAAAATGGCGGACATGGTTTTGGGTTTACGGTTAAAGCAGGTAATGAAACAGGCAGTGGTGAAATTATTGTCACTATTACTACACCTTCAGGCTATAAAACAGTAACTTCAGTTGCTTTCGTTAGCGTTCAGTAACCAAAAGAATAAATGGCTTTAAAAAAGCAGGGTATCAACCCTGCTTTTTTTATAGATGAAATGGCACACTCAACTCATGCACAGCATCCACATAGGCTTTGACATTTTCAGGATCGATAGTTGGATGGATACCATGCCCCAAATTAAAAACATGCCCATTGCCTTGACCAAATCGCTGTAAAATATCACCCACTTCTTGTTTAATTCGTTCAGGGTTAGAATAAAGTACACATGGATCCATATTTCCCTGCAGTGCAACCTTATGCCCGATTCGCTGTCTGGCAAGATTAATATCGATGGTCCAGTCCAAGCCAATGCAGTCTGCTCCTGATTCAGCCATAACTTCCAACCAACCGGCACCACCTTTAGTAAATAGTGTAACCGGAATAGTCTGACCATTTACTTCCCGCTTTAACCCACTGATAATCTGTTGCATATATTGAAGGGAGAACTCTTGGTAGTTTGCTGTTGAAAGCACGCCCCCCCATGTATCAAATAACATCACGGCTTGCGCACCGGATTCAATTTGTGCATTTAAATAGTCTGTAACTGAGCGAGCCAAAATATCCAGTATTTTATGCATTAAGTCTGGTCGCTCAAACATCATCCCTTTAACTAGCCCAAAGTTTTTAGTCGCCCCGCCTTCAACCATGTAAGTTGCCAGCGTCCATGGGCTACCTGAAAAACCAATTAAAGGTACTTCTCCATTTAAGGATTTTCGGATTAGACTGACAGCATCCATAACATACTTAAGTTTATCGGAAACATCTGGTACAAATAGTCTTTTCACGTCATTTTCAGTTGTCACTGACTGTCGGAAAGCGGGGCCCTCTCCAGCTTTAAAATAAAGGCCAAGTCCCATTGCATCTGGAATTGTTAATATATCCGAGAACAAAATTGCTGCATCTAGGTCGTATCTGCGTAAAGGCTGTAAGGTAACTTCACAAGCTAGTTCGGGATTCATACAAAGAGACATAAAATCTCCTGCTTGAGTTCTTACTTCACGGTATTCAGGCAAATATCGTCCAGCTTGGCGCATCATCCAAACAGGGGTTTTATCTACAGATTGCGACAAGGCAGCCTTAATATAGCGATCATTTTTAAGCATAACTTTTCAACTTAGAGGTAATTTGACGCCAATTTTAACTCAGCGGTGATGAGAAGAAAACGGACAAAGGACAAACTGGCTTTTTAGATATGAACATCTTATATAAAATCAAAATACGTGTCATTTGAGCAAGGGATTTATCATAGTGTAATACAAACAATTCCAAACTACTTAGCTAGCGTCGCCATTTCATTCTTGATTGCTTTAGCCGACTTAATCCAGGCTTTTCCGGGATAAGACCGTTTTAAATAGATAATTCGAGTATGTTCGGCATCATCATGACTATTAAACTGTCCAGAAACAACCAAATACAAGAATTTATCGCCTTTTAGCTTTCTAAAAATCAGCATTTTATCTTTTAATGGATGCCCATCTCGATATTCTTGTGCGGAGGATAACGAACTTAAAGCAGCCCATTGTAAGGTAAACTGTGAATCAGAATATTCAAACAATTTAACTTCATCTTTAGTGAGTTGATTTTTGGGTGCTATTTGTTCTTTAGTTTTAGCAGAAGAATTGCTGGTGTTTTTTGGCAGCGAAATTTTCGCAACCACCTTTTCTTTAAGATTATCATCTTTGTTTAGGGTACCTTCGATCTTATCATCTGAGCTGTTGAGCTTGTTATCTAAGGTTTCAATCTTGTTGACTAATGCAGTTTGCGTCAATAAAGAAGTCGTATTTTGTTCTTCACTTTGCTTTCCCTTAACACTCTCTGATGAGTGGATATTTTCATTTTTAAACTTTCTATTCTCAGAAATATCAGAAGTTTCATTCTCAACTAGCACAGATTGTTCTTCATTGGGTTGACTTGCAACGCTTTCATTCTCAACTGAAATTTCTTTTTGGGTATTATTTTCAGATAATGGCTGTTTTTGTAATGACGCTTCAGTTTGCTCGCCTTCTATCGTTTGATTAATCTCCTGTTGATAGATTAAAACTGTAATCAACAATAATGCAAAAATCCCGTAAATTGCCGCCTGCAAATATTTTTTTAAGCTTTTTGTTTCAGCGCTAAAGGTTACTTTACCAATATCTGACTCCGCCAACCAACGCTCTAACTGATATTTTAAATTTCCTGGTATACCCTGACTTAACTCCCAAAAATAATGCATTTTTTGTTCATCAAAAAGAGACTCTACAGCTTGCTCATCCAAAGCATTAAAATCGGCAATGAGCGCTTTGGTTTCAGAACCTTCTATTGGCTGCAACTCAAAAACGGCACAGATGTTGGGATTTTTAGTAAGAGTACTGGTTTGATTCAGTTTTTCAGCTAACGAAGATACCCCCAAAAGAATAATATACAGATCGGTTTTCTTCGCTTCAAATTGTTCAAAAACCATCGAAATCAAATACTCTAGACAAGTCTGTGATAACAAATGGGCATCATCAATAATTAGCAGGGCACGATGATCTAAACTCTCAGCAATACGCTGGTAAAGCGTGGCTTCAGACGCCTGCCATCCTAAACCTAATTGAAGTGAAACTGTTTTTTCTAACTGTTCGAGAGTTAGGCTTTGTGAGGCCTGTATTTGAGAAGTACTGACTTTGCTATCAAGTCGCTCAGCCAGTTTTTCAATAAAAAAAGACTTACCAGTACCTGGCTGACCAATAACAACACAGCAAATGTCAGCGTAAAGAACGTGACTCTCTATTGAATCTAATAGTTGATTTTTGTGCTGACTGATGTAGCTCAATAAGATTCACCTTCATACTAACAATTGCTTTTCAATAGACTCCATCAGTATGGCTGAGCGCTCTTGCTCAATTAAAATACACTTTTCGCCTTTTGGTACAACTAATCGATATTTATCACTAGTGTTCTTTTTATCGAGTTTCATTGTATCTAACATTTCAGCCACACTGATTGAGCGACTTAAACTTACAGGCAAATTTAATGCTAACATCAATTCTCGATATTGGGCGACAATTTCAGGTGATATCAATTTTTTTGCAACAGATAAATTGAATGCCATCATCATACCTATAGCCACCGCTTCTCCATGCAAATAAGCCTTGTAGAATGTTAACCTTTCAATAGCATGTCCAAACGTATGCCCAAGATTAAGTAGGGCCCGATTACCTTGCTCTTTTTCATCAAGTGCAACAACTTCAGCCTTTTTATGACAGCTATGGTAAATCAGTTCAACAAGGATTTCGTCTTTTCGTAAATTGATACTTTGAATATTGGCAAACAAAAGTGACTTAACTGGCTCAGAACCTAAAATGGCATATTTTATAATTTCTGCAAATCCAGAATAATATTCTTTGTCTGGTAATGACTTAAGCGTGTCGGTGTCAATAAAAACGGCTTTAGGCTGGTAAAATGCACCAATCATATTTTTACCTAACGCATGATTAACGCCGGTTTTGCCTCCAACAGAAGAATCGACTTGTGCCAGTACAGTGGTTGGCACCTGAATAAATCCCATACCCCGTTGATAGCTGGCAGCAACAAAACCACCCAAATCACCAACAACACCACCGCCTAGTGCAACAAGTGTATCATTTCGGCGAAATCCATTTTCGATCAAAAAGTCGATTACCGCACTAAAGTGCTCGAGGTTTTTATATTGTTCCCCATCAGGCAACAAGTAATGATAAACAGTCTTATCAGGAAATGCCTTTGATAATGCTTCAATATATAGGGGAGCTACTGTCTCATTAGAGAGAATAAGTACATTTTCACCACTACAATAAGGTTGGATTAACGAAGCATTTGTTAATATTCCACTATCGATATAAATATTATAGCTACGCTCACCAAGAGCCAGTGCTAATTGTCGCATAGTCAGCGATTAACCTTCATTTATTTGCGCAACAATCTTATTGGCGACAGACTTTATGGAATTTTCGTTGGTTGCAACAATAATATCTGCAATTTCTCGATATAATCCGTCGCGTTTTTGATTCAACTCTTCCAAAGTGGCTTCGGGATTGTCACTTGCCATTAATAGTGGTCGACGTTTATCTTTTCTGGTTCTTTCGACCTGTTGCTCAAGAGAAGTCTCCAGATATACCACAATCCCCCGACCAGCGAGATAAGTTCGATTATCTGGCTCCGTGATGGCACCACCGCCAGTAGCCAATACAATCCCCTGCTTTTGGGTCAATTCAGCAATCACATCTTTTTCACGCTTGCGAAAACCATCTTCACCTTCAATATCAAAGATCCAGTCAATAGGCGCACCGGTTCTATCCTCTATCTCTTGATCAGAGTCGACGAACTGTAAGTGCAAAATCTGAGCTAATTGCTTCCCTATAGTGGTTTTACCTGCCCCCATAGGCCCGACTAAGAATACGTTTCTTTTACCTTTCATCATAACCTAGTACTACTAATTTCCCCATATATTAAATGCAAGAACCCGCCAAAGCGGGTCTTACCACTATATCTAAGGTGTAAACACTATCTAATTGATTCTTTCACAATCTTAGGTGTCACAAACATAAGCAGCTCTTGCTTGCTAGATGTTTCTTTACTATATCTGAACAGTGCACCTACACCAGGTAAATCGCCTAAAAATGGGACTTTACTAACATCATAGTTGACTGACTGTTGATAAACACCACCAAGAACAACCGTTTCACCATTTTCAACCAATACCTGAGTACCAACTTCTCGGGTATTAATTGCAGGACCAAAATTAACAACGTTCTCACCACGCGTATCCTGATTAACCTGTAAGTCGAGGATTATACGATCATCTGGTGTAATTTGTGGAGTCACTTTTAAAGCTAATACCGCTTTTTTCCAGGTAACTGTGGTATTACCAGCACTACTGGCAGTTAAATAAGGGATTTCTTCACCGGATTCTATGTAAGCTTCCTTTTGATTGGCGGTGATAACTCGAGGAGATGCGATTACTTCACCACGTCGTTCACTTTCCAGTGCCGACAATTCCAAATCAAGAATCGTACCATCAAGCATTCTCGCAACCGTCATACCAATACTACCTGCCGCATTGGCAACTGGTAGATCGACAGCAAAGCTTCGTGCACCTGGCGAGTTTTGGAAATAAACATTACTCGAACTATTCGCATCACCAGATATTGCCCCATTACTGCCGCGGTCAGTTACACCGAGTCTCACCCCGAGCTCCTCACCCATTCCACTTTCTGCAACGACAATTCTAGATTCAATCAACACTTGTCTTACTGGAACGTCCAATTTACGAATCATCAAGCGAATTTGATCAAGCTTTTTCGCAGTATCTTGAATTAATAAATGATTTGTTCTCTCATCAACAGAAACACTCCCCCGACTAGAAAGGTAATTAGCACCTTTAGTTCGAATTAAATCAGCTAGTGAAGTAGCCTTAGCATAATTTACCTGAATATATTCAGATCGAAGAGGGGCCAACTGCTCGATTTGTTTCTCTGTTTGTAATTCCATCGCTTCACGAGCGGCTATTTCTGCTGCTGGTGCAACAAGAAGCACATTTCCGTTTTGGCGCTTATCCAGACCTTTGGTTTTTAACAAAATATCCAGAGCTTGGTCCCAAGGTACGGTCTGTAATCTTAGCGTAATAGTTCCTGAGACAGTATCACTGGTTACCAAGTTTAATCCTGTAAATTCAGCTATGATTGCCAATACAGCTCGAACAGGAATGTCTTGGAAATTTAAAGACAGTCTTTCACCGGTATATACTGGTTCATCTAATTTTTTACGTTCAACTTCTTCGGGTGTAAGCGGTTTTAATTCAATCACATAGGTGTTATCAGCTTGATAGGCTAAATATTCAAACTCATCTAACGTATCAATTGCCAATCGAATATTTCCGCCAACTCGACTGGTCGATACCATCTTAGCCGGTGTAGCAAAGTCAATAACATCAAGCTTTCGAATCAAATTGTTAGACATTTTCGCACCAACAAAGTCAGCAAAAATGGTGCGACCTTCTTGTCGTAAATCTATCCCGATATTTGAGTTATTCAACTCAACAACTATCCGACCTTCACCATTTTCTCCACGACGAAAATCAATATTTGCAATATCTTCATCCGACACTGTAGCTCTGGATGATTGTGTTTGTTGTGCAACAGGCTGTTGAGAGCTGTTAAATCCGGTATTAGCCACCTGATCTTGACCATAGCCAACAGTCAACATCAAGTTATTGCCTTCAACCTTTGTTGAAAAAGGAACCATTTCAACCAAATTAACAACCAAGCGGGTTTTACCGCCAGCTTCGACCGCCGTAACACTGCGTGTTGCGCCTATTCCAATGCTGTGGGTTTTACGCTTTAGCGCACTTGCTACACCATCAAAATCCATCCAGATACGAGCAGGATTATCAGTCGTAATTTCTTTAAAAGCCGGCGGAGGAGAATCCATCTTAACGGTGATCAATACTTTATCACCAGGCATAACATCAAAGCTGATATCCTGAATTTCAGCTGCCGATAAGCTCATACTGGTCACTGCTAGAAATAACACCAGCATTTTTTTCATTTGGCCGATCAACATAGCCGTAGCTCCCCGATATTGTTGATTGTCACTTATACCCCAATAACTCATATTCACTCCTACTGCCTACTATTCAGCAAGCGCCATATAAACTTTTCGTCTTTCCCAGCACCCTTTGCTGTCGGGTACCAGTGTACTGATTTCTATCTGCTGCTCTTCAATCTGCATAATTTGGCCATGATTAATGCCCAAATAATTACCAACTTTCACATGAAAAACATTACCGCTTGCTGGCCCCGCAGTCATTCGTACAAGCCCCCAGCGTTTATCTCGATTATTAATTATCCCGACCATTTCCATTGAATCTAAAGAATAACGCTCCAAATCTTCTTTACGGCGCGAAGGATCTGGTCTTGCAGACTCATCACAGCCTTCATGAAGCGCTGTTAGCTGTTGCTCCAACTCAGGCTCTAATTCAGCAAATGGACTTTTAAGATGCGCTGAAGAGTAATCATGCGGCTTATATTCTTTTACTTGTGGCATTGGTTTAATTCGGCCTGGAGGTTGGGCTTTAATTTTTTCAACCCACTCCTCCAAATCATCGGTATTTCCGGCACATCCCCCCAAAATAGCGGTAGTAACTAGCATTATGGCGAAGCTAACTAATCGCAATAATCTCGAACTTGAATCACGCATTTTAATTGACATCATTATTTCTCCTCCGAATCGGCTCGGTAGGTTTTTGCTGTAATTGTCATTATTAACAGCTTTTCACCGGGCGAAGTTGGCACATCACCGGTTCCGAGAGAAATTTTAAAATCATGTAAGGTTACAATTCGTGGCAATCTTGAAATTCGACTGACAAAGTCAGCAAGCTGGTGATACCCACCGGTAACGCGCATACTGATAGGTTTTTCAGTATAAAACTCAGAATCTTTTTCGCTTAAAAACTTTACATCATCCATCACGCAACCCGCACCAGTCGCGGCATAAGAAAACTCTTCAACCAGTTCAGCCATTTGTTCAGAACGAGGTAACTGCTGCAACAAAGTTTTGAAGCTGTCTTTAATGGTTTTCATCTGACGCTTGTATGCATCTAAATTCACCGCTTTCGCCTGTTTGCGCTCAAACTCTTGTTTGAATTCAATTTCTTTTTTCTCTATATCGGCTAGCAAGTCTGTTTGCTCTTCAACAAACAGATAGTAACCAATGATTAGCACTAAGATAAATACCAGCGCAGCAACGATCCCTTTGGCCATCGCAGACCAAGAGCCCATATTCGAATAATCAACGGTTGAGAGGTCAAAATTTTTGAGATCTTCTAAATTCATTATTGTTGCTCCTCTTCACTATTTGAAGGAGAACCGATTTTGGTACGTAGGAGAAACTTCTTACGATTTGCTCCGGACTCTCTGTCACCGCTAATGGTATCCAGTGGACCTAATTGCAAATATTTGGAGGAAGCTATATTGCGCATAAACTTTGAAACTCGAGGACTTGATTCGGCTATCCCGTTAAAAATCAAATCATCGTCTTTACGAGTAACACTTGATAAATTTACACCTTCTGGAATGTTAGTGACGATTTCATCAAATACATGAACAATTTGAGGGCGACTTTTTTGTAAATCCTGTATCAGATTCATACGCTCAACCAATTCCATTCGTTCTTTTTCCAGCGTTTGAATCTGCTTTATTTTTGAATTGAGTTTTTGAATTTCAGACTGCAAATATTTATTGCGCTCACGCTGATCATCAATTTTGGAGCCATAAATCGTGTAAATCGCCCAGACAACAGCAACGCCTATAATCGCAAATAGTCCGAGTATACCTAAAAAGTCTCTTTGTTTCTCTTGGCGGAGCTCTTCGCGCCAAGGGAGTAAGTTAATATTTGCCATTAATCAAAACTCCTTAATGCAAGACCGCAACATATCACCAGCGAGGGAGCATCGGAACTCAGTGCTTGCGCATTAACTTTTGTGGAAAGTGACATATCTGCAAATGGGTTAGCAATAGATGCCGTGGTTCCCAATCTTTCCTCGATCATATCTTCAAGCCCATCTATGATGGAGCAACCTCCAGCTAATACGATGTGATCAACTTCACCATATTGACTGGAGCCATAAAAAAATTGTAGTGAACGACTGATTTGTTGAATAATCGCTTCTTTAAATGGCTCTAAAACTTCTGGTTCGTAGTCATCCGGTAATCCACCTTGCTTTTTAGCCATGCCTGCTTCTTCAAATGACAACCCATAACGTCTTTGTATTTCTTCCGTGAGCTGTGAGCCACCAAATGTCTGTTCGCGCGTATAAATGGTATTGAAATCTTCCATGACGCTTAAACTGGTATTAGTTGCACCAATATCGGCAACCGCTATAATTTGGCCTTCACCCTGATCTGGCAATTGATTAGCAAGTAGTCGAAATGAACGTTCGATGGCATAAGCTTCAACATCAACCACTTTGGCAGTTAATCCAGCTAGCTCTAGTGCATCAACTCGGCTGTAGACGTTTTCTGAGCGGGAAGCAGCTAATAAAACATCGACTTTATCAGGAACTTTTTCAGATTCCCCTAGAATTTGAAAATCCAGTGCGACCTCTTCTAATGGATAAGGGATATACTGATCTGCCTCAACCTCAATCTGCTTTTCCATTTCTTCTTCGCTAAGACCTTTATCCATCTGTATAATTTTGGTAATCACAGAAGAACCAGCAACAGCGACGGCAGCATGTTTTAAGTTGGTGCCACTTCGACTAATGACTCTTTTGAGCGCTTCACCGATAACTTCAGGATCGCGGATATCACGGTCAGCCATAGCATCTTGAGGTAGTGGCTCTACCGCATAGCTTTCAACTCGATATCGATTACCAACCTTGCCCAATTCAAGCAATTTACAGGCGGTGGAGCTGATATCAATCCCAACAAGGGAAGTCTTTTTAGAGCCGAATAATTTAGCCAGCATATCCAAATTTTCCTATCAGTTTTATCCAGTTACAGGTGGAAACTGTGTATTCACTTTAAATAATAGCGCTAACTATAAGAAATTTCACCTGTTTTTTATTTTTCTGTGTGCAATTTCGCGTTATTTAGGCATATTGTCAAGGGTTATTATTTGATCCGCCGGGCAATACCTTTAGTTTAGTATCTACTGGCAGCTTTTATTATCTCGCAGTTCAATAAATAAATGCCGTGACAGAATACTTAAAAATACTAAAAGAAAAGTATTTATTTAGTGTTTTACTGTTAAAGCATCGAACAAATAAAGATATACTTTGTCGACATACTTTAGATGCAACGCTTTATACTACTGTCCACATGAAATTATTGTCAAAATTAACACCCAAAATTGTTTATTTTGTGACGCTATTCACTCTCTTGGCGGCAATGGGATTTATCGGACTATATCTGGCCGTGGGCCCAGGTCTTCCGCAGGTTGAATCCATCAGACAAATTCAGTTGCAAACGCCAATGAAAATATATTCCAGTGACCACCAGCTTATTGCCGAATTTGGCGATAAACGGCGTATACCTATTACTTTAGACCAAGTTCCTAAAGATTTCATAAATGCTTTATTAGCAACAGAAGATCAAAGATTTTACCAGCATTCTGGTGTTGATTTTTGGGGTGTGATGCGCGCTTTTGCCAATTTAATCTTAACTCAGCGCAAAGCCCAGGGCGCTAGTACCATAACAATGATGGTAGCGCGTAACTACTACCTCAGTCGAGAAAAGCGCTTTTCCCGTAAATTTACCGAAATGTTTCTGGCCTGGAAAATTGAGTCGGAGTTATCTAAAAATGAAATTTTAGAATTATTTTTAAATAAGATTCCCTTTGGGCATCGTGCTTATGGATTGGGAGCCGCCTCACAAGTTTATTACGGTACAACACTCAATAACCTTAGCTTAGCCCAATTGGCAACTCTTGCTGGTATTCCTAAAGGACAATCGGCTTACAATCCTATTTCTAATCCAGATAAGGCCAAATCACGCCGAACACATGTCCTTGGCAGAATGCTGACTGAACAATATATCACTCAGCTGCAATATAACGAAGCGGTCAATGAACCTATCGAAACTTCAAAACATGGCGCCAGGGCTACGGTATATGCCCCATATGTTGCAGAAATGGCAAGACAAGAAGTTATTGATCGCTATGGAAAGAACATTGCTTACAACGATGGTCTAAAAATATATACCACTTTAAATTCGGAACTCCAGCATTTTGCCAGACAAGCTTTGATTGAGGGTCTTGAAGAATATGACAGACGTCATGGTTACCGTGGCCCAGAACAGCAATATGCAATTACCCCTGAAACCAGCATTGAACAAATGCAAAGCTGGTTGCAAGATTTACCCTCAGTTGCCGACCTCATTCCAGCCTTAGTCACTCAATTAGAAGAGGATAAAGCAATCATATTACTTGCGAACGGGCTTTTAAAATCAATTTCACTGCAATCGATGAAGTGGGCACGCAAATATGTCGATGAAAACCATCGGGGTCCTAGAATTAAAACAATCGATCAAGTTGCAGCCGTGGGTGACATTATTCGGGTCAGAGTGAAACTGAACAACATAGATAATCGGTCCGATGCAACAGAACAATCCACAGATACAAACCAGCCAACGGAAGAATATTTACTGGCACAAATTCCCCAAGTCAGTGGTGCGTTAGTTTCGCTAGTGCCAAAAACTGGTGCAATTGAGTCGCTTGTTGGTGGTTATGACTTTACTTTAAATCAATACAATATGGTCACACAGGCTAGGAGACAACCGGGCAGTAACATTAAGCCTTTTGTTTATTCAGCTGCATTCAACAAAGATTATACGCCAGCATCAATGATTAATGATATGCCAATCGTTGAAGCAGATATTACAGCCGAAAACTTTTGGCGTCCTAAGAATGATGGTGACAAATACCTGGGTCCAATTAGCTTAAGAACGGCTCTGCGTCGCTCAAAAAATACCGTATCAGCCAGACTTATCCGTGAAATCGGGCCAAGCTATACCAAAGGTTATCTAGAAAAAATAGGCTTTCCTGGAGAGCATATGGAACCCTACTTATCTCTCGCTTTAGGTTCGGCAGCTTTCACACCTTTGGAAGTTGTTACCGGTTATGCCACGTTAGCTAACGGAGGCTATCGAATCAAACCCTGGTTTATTCAAAGAATTGAAGATAGTAATGGACAAATCATCTTTGAAGAACAACCACTTCAAGTATGCCGAGAGTGTGAGCTTATTTTAGCTAACCAACAAAGTGATACACAGTTAAATCAGCAACAACAAACTCTTTCAACTGACAATGAAATCGCACAAACACACGATATTGAAGTACTAACCACTCCAGTATCCGAAGATTACGCGCAGCGCGATAATTTTGCTAACCTCCCTGTTTTGCCAATTCCAGAAAAGCTGATGGCTCCAAGAGTAATAGAAGCCCGGAATCATTATTTGGTTGATAATATATTAAAAGATGTTATCCATCGGGGTACGGGTTACCCAACTTTGGCTCGTACCAAAAGCCCCTTACTAAAACGCAATGATTTGGCCGGAAAGACTGGAACAACCAACGATGCCAAAGATGCCTGGTTTAGCGGTTATAATCTCAACCATGTGACAACCGCATGGGTAGGATTTAGCGATCATGCCAAAAAGCTTGGCGCCAGAGAATTTGGTGGTATTGCGGCATTACCCATTTGGCAAAAGTTTATTGAGAAAGCTGTTGATGGTAAACCACAATTAAACCACCCTATGCCGCCTGGCATCGTCAGTATCAGAATTGATCCCAAAAATGGATTACTCGCAACCAATTTAACAGAAAGTCCTATCTTTGAGTTATTCCGAACAGAAAATGCACCAACAGAATATTCAGAAAAACCAATTGAGGACATATTTAACAAAGATCAGGAAATTGTTAAAGATACGAATATATTTTAATATCATTAATACTTTGCAATGACGGTGAACAAAATACATTAAGAATATTTTGAGATCGTCACTTCGCTCAGAAAACTGCGCTTGATGCGATTAAGCTCTGTAGCAAAACCTAAAAATTCTTAAAATTATGGGGCATCGAATAAACTAGCTGGTTCAACACCATGCCTTGTGAAAATATTGGATATACAAAACAAACCAATTACCGCTATTGCAATATAGTTTAAAAGAATAAGTTTTATTGAATGCCATGATTAACCTCAATAAAGCTATTAGAATAAAGCTTGTTATATATTAAATGCTAAAGCTCAATAGAAATTAATTAACGAGTCCCATAGATGACCATCGTTTTACCTTTTACGGTAATATGCTCTTGCTCTTCTAAAACTTTTAATACACGTCCAACCATTTCTCTCGAGCATCCCACGATTCGCCCAAGCTCCTGTCGAGTGACTTTAATTTGCATACCATCAGGATGGGTCATAGCGTCAGGTTCTTTAGCTAAATCTAGTAATGCACGTGCAACCCGTCCGGTTACATCCATAAATGCCAAATCCCCAACTTTACGACTGGTTTTGCGCAATCTCAAAGCCATTTGCTCAGCCAGTTTAAACATAATTTCCGGCTGCTCTTTAACTAAAGCATGAAATCGCGCGTAACTGATTTCTGCCACATCAGTTTCAGTTTTGGCTCGAACCCAGGCACTGCGATCGCTTAAGCTATCAAACAGTCCCATTTCACCAAAAAAATCACCAGAGTTTAAGTAAGCCAGAACTAACTCTCGACCATCATCATCTTCGATCAAAACGCTAACAGATCCTTTAATCAGAAAATATAAAGTTTCTGGTTTATCTCCAGCAAAGATGATGGTGGTCTTAGGAGCATATCGCCGTTTGTGGCATTGTGAAACAAACCAATCGAGTGTTTCATCAGTTTTAATATTATGAGGAATAGAAATAGGTTCTTTGATCAATGCCATGATAAATTCCGCTTAATGCTACTTTAAATAATTTTCCTATTATTAATATAGCACTATTTTCTAATATACTTTTACAATATAGCGTTAGCCCTAAAGTGTCAGCAGGGCAAAATTAGATAATACCTCTCCCACTAGGCTCATTCAACAAGAATTCCTTACCTATTTTTATAAACATGAATTAGATTATTTTCGGCTAAATACAAAATAGAAAAACAAGTACATAGTTAACAATTAGCATGTGAAATTTGTATAATTTAATGAATTAAATTTCAAATCAACGTAATCTTAACCAAAATATTGAAATATCTCGAATGGAGAGAAAATGAAAGTAACCACGCAATGGCAAAATGATTTGGTTTTCAAGGGTGAAACAGCCGACGGTCATCAAATTCTAATGGATTCAGATGGAAAACATGCATCTCCTATGCAAATGGTCTTATTGGCAATAGGAGGCTGCTCTTCAATTGATGTCGTCATGATTCTACAGCGGGCTCGGCAAGATATCACCGATTGCCACTGTGAAATTACCGGAGATCGCGCGGAAACCATTCCGAAAGTGTTTGAGAAAATTCACGCTCACTATACGGTAAAAGGTAGAAATCTAAATCAAGAACAGGTTAAAAGAGCCTGTAATTTGTCAATGGAGAAATATTGCTCGGTTTCTCTAATGCTAAAAGGTAAAGTTGAAGTAACCTACAGTGTCGATATTATCGAAGAAGCCTAGTTCGTTAAAACTTCAATTCGACTCAATAATTTTAGAAGCTTGATAAATAGTCTTAAAAAAATAAACGAATTCAATTAACAAAAAAGGCGCTGTAAATAGCGCCTTTTTGATTTTTGTTTAAAAAATTACTTAAGCAATAATTTTAGAAACAACACCGGCGCCAACAGTTCGGCCACCTTCACGAATAGCAAAACGTAAACCTTCATCCATCGCAATCGGTGCAATCAATTCAACATCCAT
>NZ_JBFDAH010000022.1:0-85073 GCF_040719265.1 Aliikangiella maris
TAAGTCTGCTGGAGCTAAAGTCACCCACTCCGCAGCTTCAAGCTTCCCAATAATAATTACTAAAAACATAAATATATATTTTTTCATACGCTTCCTTTTTGAATTAACGCCTAATTGTGTTGCCCGTCTTTTGCGTCAACCTCCGATTCCTGGTTATATTTTTGGTTGGATTTACTTAATTTGTCTCGATTTAATAGGAAGAATAAAAAGAAAGCATATCCAACAAGACTACCGAATAAATTGATAAACACCCAGTAAAATGGCATCTTCTTTGGGTGAGCAATTAGTGCATGTAAAACTGGGCCACCGATAATAAGAGCACCAAACAACATGCCACCAATATCAATTTTCATTCTCGAAAGTGCACCCGATTCAATTAGTACAGCTATACCAACACACACTACCGCAACCGCGANAATATCAATTTTCATTCTCGAAAGTGCACCCGATTCAATTAGTACAGCTATACCAACACACACTACCGCAACCGCGACGGTGACTAGAGTTTTTCGTAATGTTTTTGTCATTTTAGCTTCCAAATATAACGCCCGCAGCTGCGGACGACTTGGAGCGCAGCGGAAAGGCGTTCCGACAGCCTGCGCTTGTTAAATGCTTCGAAGATAACTATTGACGGCATAATGAATCAGCAAGCTTAATTAGTTTTGGTATTCTAAAAGGCCCATCCATATCTTCGACTATCTTTTTCGCTCTATGTAAGTCGATACCTTCGCTTGTAACATATAGCGGCTTTTTACTGTCGCCTCTGAACACCTCATTTTCTTTCATTGTATTGCCTCGCGGATTCTTTGCGACACCAATAACTACCACCTCTTTATTTAAAGCCTCGTATAAATACTTGCCTAATCCAGGTTTGCCTTCATCAAGATGGACATAACCGTCTACAAAAATACAATCCGGACTTAATTCGTGTTCTTTTAGCAAGGAGAGAATACAAGGAAGTTCTCTCTTATAAAATTCACCTGAAACATAATCTTCAATACCAGAAACTGTAGACTCGTATGTTTTTGCTTTGTCATTCCAGTCGGAAAAAGAAACACCCGCAACATGAGCGTTACTCCCCCTATAATCAACATCAATTGCTAGAAATTCCATAAACGTAAATTGCTTTTCTGTTTTCGATAAGTCCAAATTACTCTCCGTAGATAGAAATTTCCCTATTCTTCGGTTAAACATCTTCACTGCATTTTTTGTTAACTTAACATCGTACTTCAGATCACTTACCCGCTCGAATTCAAGTGCCTCCCTTGCATCAGGCCAGTATTTGTAGGGAAACCCAAGCATACTTGCAAGCCTAGTTAGAGTGTTTTGATGATCTAGGCCATAGACACTGTTTAATTCTTCAAGCGAATCTTCGATTGAATTATTTTGGATTATCACTCGCTTGAGTATATTGAAAGACTCAAGCTCTTTGTCAATCCAAGAAGTGAATAAAGAAATTAAATCTGTGGCACCAAAATAAATCCATCCTTCATAAGGACTAAATTCAATGAATCTTCCCTTATCAGGTCCATTAGTAACAATACACCCTTCGTGAGAGTAGTATCTATCCATAATACCTAACATTCCCGAAGCTATATCTTCATATTCTTCATCAGTCTCAAGATAGAAATCTATACCTTGCCATTCACAATCAGGTTTATAGAGTCGGATTTCTTCGAGTGGACATATTCCATAATCAGGCCCAAAACCACCGTTTCCAACTTCTAGGTAATATGATCTCAATTGTTCTGGAAGCTCACGCTTTAAACTCAACTCATACTTATTCAGCAGTGTTTCTGTTAGTAATGGAGCTGCTTCATATTTGTGGCTATCTGCGCCGAACACAACTTTATTGGAGTCGATAGATTTAAGTTCAGCAACACGATTAACAATATTGAACCACATTTAATACACCACACAACCCGATCATTTAACGCCTAATTAATTCGATAGGCGTTTTTTGCCGATTCGAATTCAATGACTGGTTACACTCTCTCAAGTTCATTTGAGTTTCCAAGGTATCATAGTATCGAACGTGAAACACACTGATCCTTTTATTCTAAATTCATCCTGCGCCAAAGGGCTTGGTTCAGTAAATGCAAAATTAAAATGCTCTCCCATACTTGCCGGCTTCTTAGGATGCTTTAAAACTTTGGCCAACAAATAATACTCCCCTCCATAATGATGAATTCCTGGAGTCTCTTCACAATATTCATAAACTTCTGCGTCTTTGGTTTTATCAATCCCAGCATTCAGAAAAAATTCTTCTACTTCTTTTGGAAATATGGACTCGATAGCCTCTATGTAATTCTTGCAATAATCGCAAGTGCACTCTTCGCTGCCGCCTTTATTTATTTTTTCATATATCTCTTTCGTGCCACTTGGGTCTAATTCGAGAATATATCCGCAGATTTCGAGATTCATATTTTTATCGTGTAACGCTCGTTTAATTTGGGAGGCATCTTTTTTGCCTGTTCAAATTCAAACACTTGTTAGCTGATTTTTAATTAGTCACATAAGCACGGTTTATGTAGCAACTACTAGAATTCTCATCGTAGTTAATGCTTAGTTTCTTGCCCGTAGACATTGCCATCATCGCAAGCGAATAAATTTTATTTGCACCTTCAATCGTCATACTTCTTTGGCCAATTTCAGTATAAAAATATTTACTGCCATTGGTGCACTCCGTAGGAAATGTTGCAAACGTAAGAACAAAACCTCCGTCTGCTAGAGGATAGATCATTTTAATAGTATCAGTGTGCCACTTATCCGCAGACGCATTGAGCGAAATAGCTAACATAAAAAATATTAATACAAACTTCATTATTCAATTCTCCGTAGTTCCGTAGTAATTTAGTAAAGCTAACGCTGCCATAATTTGCAGTTTTGGAGTGGAGACTTTTGTGCTATTTTTAAGCACAAAAGGCGTAACGGAAAAACTGTCAAATTGATGGCCTTGTTAGCCGCTGAACTAAGCATTATCTAAAAGCTCTTCGCTTGACCGGAAAGAACCTAATCCCACAGACTGAAATGCATCATGGTGCCCTGCATCCACTGATACTCCAATGAACTCCAATGCATCGCTAATTGAACCAGATTCAGACTTTGCCGGGCCGAATACCACTTCATGATTTCTATAAACAATAACCGATTGACAACCTTCCCCGCCAAAATACTCTGTTTCTAGATACAGAATGTATTTATCTTGCGATGCTTTCAAAAGCATCTCTGATAGCTCTTTCGACAAATAGGTGAACTCATCAAAGCAGAAGTTTAATGGCGGTGAGATTCTGTCATCTATCAAATCATCTGTAAGGGGAAATATCACGTACCCTTGATTGATTTTATGAAAATATTTAAATGGAATCACAGACGCAACTTCATTTGCATCGGCTTCTGTCGTGATTATACCTGTTACAAAATGACCCATATACTCGATTCTTTTTTACGGCTAACAGCTGATTGAATGCAGTAAATCTCGTTAATCTTCAAGCGAGCTTTTACTGATTTCAAGTTATCTTTAATATCAATATTTTACAGTGGAGAAGATAATTTTCAAGCGTTATTACTCCGCTTTACTGCATATAAATACAGGCGTCATTTGTGTTTATTTTTTAAATCAACCACTTACCAATTACAAAGCGTAGTAAACACAAACAGTATCAATCATTACTTAACTTTATCACGGCAGCGCTGAGACTGATTATGTTCAACTCTATTTTTTATGACATTTAACACTGACGAGTGAAAATCATCAAACACATAGCTAGCCCAAAACTTACCGTAAAAATTTATTTTAGTTGAGATTCGATAACCCGTTTTTAGCGTTAACAAAGTTGCCCCCTCTACTTTCTGTAAAGTATAAGCGCCGTGTGTTACATCAAAATATTGGTCACCAATGACTATATGTGTATCAAGCTCTTTAATTGCCATTGAGCCAGGATCAACTTTAACTTCATACTCAAGTAACTCATTCTCTTTGATTTTTGTCACGTATTCTTCAAAGTGGATACCTCGCTGCCATTTGATATCCCGTAACCCGCCAACTTCAAGCCTGCTTAAACAAGCAGAAACAGGTTGAGGAATGCCAATTGAATGTGAAAATGTCCAGATGAGCTCTTTGTCGCTGATATTGGGAACCTCTTGAATACCTGACCATACTTGCTCAATCGGCGCCTCAATGCGAATCGAGGACTCTGCTTCAATCAATTCGGTTAGAGTCCCTAAATTGCCTTCCAAGGGTAAAACCAGATAAGGAAATAAAACAACACAAGTGCTTGTACTCGAAAATGTACGATTACAAAAATTTCTGCGAAGCCAGCCGCAAAATAACCCACCAGCACTGGATAAAAAAGCATACAAAGGACTCAGTATTATTACGCAAATAATCGTTTCGTACTTGAAAAGCAGTGCAAAAAACGACCAAAAAATCAAACCACCCCACGGCGCCCAAATTAAATATTTGCGACTTTTAGCCTGCTCTTCTGTTGCAAAAAAAACAGTAATTGCACCCGCAGCTATCGGAGCAAAAATAAGAATTCCAACCGTCATAAATTTAACAAGACTTAAAACCACTAACAACGTGCATGTTAAGAAGATAAAAGCCGCAGCAGCCACCGTCCCAATAAGAAAACTTTTATGTTTTTCTTTTAATGTCAAATTCTTACTCCTAATGTAAAGCGAATGTTCAATCATAACTCATTTGCTTTTTTAACAGTTCTATTTAACTTTTGATTGTACTCGAAATATAATTTTTTCTACACCTGCGCCAACGCTCTCACAAACACTATTTTTCTCTTTAGTTATTATTGAAGTGCAACCAAATAGATAGATAATCCAAAGATAATATTGATTTGACTATTGCTGTGAAGTTCATTTTTTACCCTAATGAATACTTAACCAGCTCTAACAACTCACTTCTAATATCTCGCCAGTCCTGGCTTAAATCCAATGTGCAAATATGAATTTTTCTACCGTTCATTGAATAAGTTTCTCTCAGCTTTTTTTCAATTACTGGATAAACCAGCATACCTTCAGCTTTAGCATCATTTCCTCCTTCCGACTTTAAATTATCTAGGTAAGCTAAAATTTGATATAGGTTTCCAGAGTGAATACTTTCTTTATCGTAATAGGACTGAAGTGTTTTGCTGTAATACTTGGCATCAATAATTAACGTTCTATCTTTGTCTCGAATTGAAATATCTGTTCTCATCGAAGGTAAGTGTTTTAAAAGTGGATCTGTTTCACTTGTTGCATTCCATTTAATTTCTTCTTTTTTTACTTTGGAGCCTTTTAATTCCATTTTATAAAAATTAAGCATAAAACTTTCGTATAAGCGAGCCATCGCTTTGTCGTTACGTATAAAATCTTTAAACTTGTACTTTCCTGATTGTTCATCAATTAGCCAAGAAGATAAAACCATTTCACAAATATTCAACAAAAAGCGATAGAAGCGATTATTTGAGTTAAGCTGTATTTTTTGAAACAGAAATTTATTAAGCGGTACATCATCAACCTCATGTAAACTACGGTATAATTTTAATAGTTTACCTTTAAGTTTTTTATCAATTGTTGGTACACTAGCTAGAAACCTCAGTGTTGATTTGATGATTCGGTTTGGCATTGTATTAACAGTAAACTCATCAAAATGACAACACGCTCGCCCTTGTGCGGCCAACATTCGTCTTGTTGTCATTGCTATATCAATACGACCTCGTATTGAAGAGAGTTCTTCCTCGTGAGGTTCATAACATCTATCAAGCCCCCGACGAAGCGTATGATTAACGCCATTTATCAAAACTGTGGCAAAAAGGTCGGCTAACTCATTGGAATCTATGCCAGAAACATCAGTCACTTCACCTTCAGCTAAGCTATTCCAAGCATAGCAAAGTAGATAATAGATATTTTGAATAGGTATCTTGGCAGCCATTAGTGATTCAACTTGACCTAATCTGCAAGCAGAATATTCTTTATCAAGGAATCAGCCTGTGCGACATCGTCAAACCAATATTCTCTTAATAAAGGTTCTATCTCCGTCTTCACAATTTGTTCGTACCATTGGCGATCAGGTTTCTGATCTTTAGCTATTGAACAAAAGAAACTGTGACCAATACAAAAGCCTGGCCCTAAATTCGTTGTATCTTTTGCAATTTTGTCATTTAAAACAGATATTTTGTTGACAATTTCCGCAATCAGTTCAGGCTCTATTTCTTGCTTGACTAAATAATCTTTAAAAGACACAGAATTAAATTCTGGCTTTAGATCAATAAATGCAAACCTTCGCCGCAATGCATAATCGACCACTGCCAATGAACGATCTGCAGTATTCATCAAGCCAATAATATGAAGATTTTCAGGGATGTAGAATTTATCATCAGGCCCTTTACCATAAGTTAAAGGCATAGCCCATTCTTTACCGCGTTTATCTGCTTCAATTAACATCATCAGCTCGCCAAATACTTTACTGAGATTACCGCGATTGATCTCATCAATAATAAACACGTAGTCATTATTTTTATCTTCACGGGCTTTTTTACAAAACTGATGAAATATTCCATTTTTTAGCACAAACCCAGTGCCATCTGGACGATAACCTTGAATAAAATCTTCATAAGAATAGGACTGATGAAACTGAACCATGCCTACTCGGTGCTCAGCTTTTTCTTCCATTAACGCATAAGCCAATCTTTTGGAGACAAAGGTCTTGCCAACTCCCGGAGGACCTTGAAGGACGATATTTTTCTTCACTCGCATTAATTGAAGAATTTGTTTTGCCTGTTCAGGATTGAGAAAGAGCTCATTCATTAGATCGTCAAAGGAAAAAGGCTCCGCAATTTTATTCTCTGACGTTTCTGTAACGACGTAATCAGATATTGGTTCTTCTACTTTGGAAGTAGATTGAGATTCCTCAATTTCTTCTGGCATCTCTTCCGTTACGGTTATTATTGGTTGCACTAGCTCAGCGTATTCATTAATCAACTCGGCTAAGTCAGATTCTATTCTATCTTCGTCTAATTCGACACTGAGATCATAAACACTAAATACTATTGAGTCTGGATATCGAACGGGATCGCGGCCGAACTCATCATTGAAGTATTTTTTGATTGTTCTTTCTTCGCGCATTGTCCAATCTAGCTCTGGTGGGTGGGTTGCGCTTATACCTTTGACAAGGAACAGTAAATTGTCGTTTTTATAATAAAGATATACCGGATAAATGCCTTTTTTCGGTGTTTGATCTTTTCCAAATACTCCAATCCAAGAAACATGTGCTTGCACGCCAGCGCCAAAGCTAACTCGTAATTCATAACCTTCGTGATACCTGGGATAATCTTTGGTTTTTAAATCTTTGGTTTTCGCTTGTTCAAGAAACTTAGACAGTGTAGTAAATATACGGCCGTCTTTGGTTTCGCCGTCTTTGCTGGTCGATTGCCAAAGTGCACGGATTGGTGAAACATACCAATCCATTTGTTCGAGTTGATATTCTGCTTCTAGCTTTTCTCTTGTAACATGCAATAACTCGTCAATTTCGCGCGCTTTCATTTTTGAATAAGTACGCCACTTTTGACCATGGAGTTCTACTAATACTCTATAGCGATCACTTGTACCAAAAATTCTTTCATGTTGCTCGGGAAATAACATGAAAAGAAACATATGTCTGAATTGGCGGTTTTCGTTGTCGGGAATTGATTCCAACCATTCTCGCATGGCAATTCCATTTTCAGCTAAAGATTGTCTTTGACCTTGAGGTAAGCGATAAAATTGACTGAAGAGATTGATTGCATAAACCAGCTCCCGCCAGCGTTGCTGGTTGTAGCCGACTCCGCCGCTACCAAAACCAGTCAATTCTTCATCTTTAAAGTAAGTATCATTCTCGGTAATTTTGAGTTCATTTACTTTGAGAATTCGATTAACTGTCTTTCGCTTACTTCGGGGACCGATGTTACTAGGGCAAAATAACATTAACCACAATAGTTCAGCGCATAGCGCCCAGATATTTGGAGGCACATTTTGTAGCTGGCCTTCAAGCTTTGTTAAAAAATCGCCTTCGCCTTCATCTAAGTTTTCAACATAATGCTCTACCAACAAATCAAAGTTATCTTTATTCCAAATGGACTCTTGAAGTAAGAGAGAGCCCTCTTCTAAAAGACAAGACTTTTTCCATTTTTCAATCACTTCAAATTTAGCTTCTACACTTGCATGTCCGCAATATCTGCTCATAAGTTTTTCCCTTACATTTAAGCTGGATCCATAGTTCTGTCTATAAACACATCTGGAGCACCTAGTTTTCGAAGTTGCGTTCGAACAGCCTGACTAAATATCGCATCAGATCGAGTTTTCAATTTTAATGATTCAATTTGTCTTTCTATTGTTCTCATTGATGCTTTATCTCCTAGTGGCTCTAGATCTTCAGCATACTGTTGAATGGTTTCAAGTAGCTCTTTCGCATCTTTCATTGCTGCAAAACGAGCTTCTCTCATACGTTCCAAGTTCAACCCATATATTTTAGCTGATTCTCTAACCCTCAGCGCAGCTTGGCCTACACAGTATGGACTTTGCACAAATCGTCCATTATCATCAAAGTCGATATACTCAAGATCACTTTTTTCAACAGGGTCAAGTAACAATCTCTTTTCTTCATTAATGCATCTATTATTCCAACAGGCTTTAGGGCTATCAGGAAGAAGAGGAAACCAACTGCCTTTACCAAGAGTTTCTTCGGTTTTATCATCTTTATTTAAACGATTGCAGTTTTGGGCTGACAACCTGAAATTTTCCCAATCAAATGCTAGCCATGCATATCCGTGTTCATCAACTATTTGCTCAGTTCTTTTTGCTTCGGCCTTGGGTCTAAAATGATCGACATCAAAATTGG
This sequence comes from Aliikangiella maris, assembly GCF_040719265.1. NCBI lineage: Bacteria > Pseudomonadati > Pseudomonadota > Gammaproteobacteria > Oceanospirillales > Pleioneaceae > Aliikangiella > Aliikangiella maris. The sequence continues at coordinate 8,873 of NZ_JBFDAH010000022.1, forward strand.
CTCCTCCATCCCTAGACTCAGAATACCAACATTTACCATAGGACATTTTTGATAAATATTTCCCAAAACTTCTCCAAATGTGTGACTTCTTTTTAATGAAGTCTTTTCTTTCTTCCAAAGGGAGTTTTTCTAAAGCATTTTGTGCTCTAGTAGCAACCTCTATAATTTTTTGAGGTATCAAATTAACGTCGCGATTAATGTAGATCATTCTGACTCCTCCTTTTGAGCTAAAGCATTAATCACTTTCTTCATTGCTTCTCTACGTTTCGCAGCTTTCTCGGGCGTCATTGGTGGCTTGTTTGCATATCGCACATCTTTCCAAGCGAGTAGGAATTCATTATAAAGAGGTTCTCGGTTTTCGAATGAAAACCCTAGCCGATTCAATTGATCATTCAAAATACTGAGCTGATCTTCTTCTTCAGTAGTTTTTTCGGACTTATGTGCTAACTCATTTCGTTCGTCTACTATTTTTTGAGTTTCTAAATCTAAAGTTGTATTTAACCCAAATATTTCCGTCAACGTTGACATAAAACCGATACCACGAGGATCAACAAATGGTTCTCTAGCATGTACTTTAATATCATCGTCTTTCCACATTAGTTGTACTTGCTCTTTTTTCAACTCCGCAATTGCTAACGGATGATGAGTTACCATCAACAAATGACTTGTATCATGATTCGGTACAAATTCTCGTAAAAACTTTAAATATTTAACTGCCCACGCAGGATTCAAGTGTGTATCTGGTTCATCTAGAAGAAATAGCGAGTCTTTTCCACCAGTAAACTTTAATAGTCCTAAAACAGTGAGAAGCTGCTGCTCTCCTTCGCTTAACTCCCTAAATGTGAGCGGGTCTTTTGCACCTTTAACTTTTACTCTAATACTTACATGGGAAATGATTTCTGATAGTAAAGTCGACTCAAGCATCTTAAACAATTCATCTGGAGTTAGCTCTTTCGCAAAATTTCTGAGTGACTCTACATCAGGTAAAAAGAGGTGGAAAAATTCGTTTCGAATATTTGAACCAGTTAGAGATGTATCTTCCTGCCGGGTTACTTTTACTGGTGCCATAGCGTACGGAAAAAGCTCATCCAAAAACTTTCTAACAACGCCTTGTGCCCCCCAAAACAACTCGTCTTTTTTCTTTGCCCAGCTAGGCTTCCTCATCACAAAGTGAATACTATCTAAATCAGAAATTCCCAGTTGTTCTTTTAGAAATGCCTTTTCACCTTCATCGCCTACAGTTAAGAAAAAAGCGAGCAAAACAAATTGACTATGAAATGGCTTCGCATAAAACAGCGGTCGTATATCTCCTTTTAAGTCCAACTCACTCTTTAATAGCTTCTTATAAAAATCAGTGCGATGCTTTCTAAAATAACCTTCGAGCCGATCACTTGGCCCTGAGTAATAAGCAAAAACGTAGTTTGGTAGGTAAGGGGCTTTGCCGTCTTTGCTTCGTTTAACTTTAGCAATGGGAACTGACTCACCGTCATTATCTTTTTCAAATAAATCTTTAGGTGACATAGCGTTCAAATCGCAAACCTTGACCTCATATTGTTTTGATAAAGTGCCTCTTTTGGGATCAGCATCAACTGTAATCTGTAACCATCTATCAGATTCTTTTTCTCCCAGTTGATAAGTAAGCACATACGAAAATGGAGGAGCTTCACCTAAATCTAAATTTCGAAATATCGAAACTAAAGCTTCAAGAACATTAGACTTTCCTGAACCATTACAACCGACAACAACAGTCATCAAATGGTCTTCATCGAAATCAACTATTACATCCTCTAGGTTTTTGAATCTAGAGCGAATATGCAACTTATCAACTTTCATATTCTGTCCTTAGCTTTCCTTTACTATTTCAGTTTCGGCCAACTCAAACCAATCTTGCCCGTCATCAGTACGTTCTAACTTGATGATGCTTTTTTCTTCTAATAACGAAGTTCTGATATCTAGAAAAAACTGTTCCAGCTTTTCTGTATCACTATCTGATGGATAACCGCAGGCAGACATTAGCTCTTGGCCACTCATTGATTTATTGGTATCTTTTAGTGCTTCAACTACAGATATGACTTCTTTTTTCATTTTATTCCCCGGTGCTTTCTTTGATTTTCGCTTGGGCATTAACTTTTTTCGTATATCCCTTTCTAATCTTATTTTTTCAAGTAATGCCTCCGCACTATTTTCACCTGTAATTAACTCTTGATTTTCTTCTCGCCATTCTGCAGTGAGCTCTCCACAAAACGCTTTAGCAAGTATTACTTGAGTAAGAACTGTGACCCTATCAATTGTGTCATTAAGCCTTTCTTCGATTAAATTAGCAAAAGCCAAGAGCTCTTCTACTCTGCGAACAATTTCAGACTGTTCATTTATAGCAGGAAAAGTAACACTGCAACCATACGCGTCCTCTCGATTTAAGCCTGGGATTGCAGTAGAACGATTTAATTGGTTTAATCCCAGTGTTTGAAGTAGAAAATATACAAATCTAAGGTTTGCTTCTGTTTTTGGTATAACATAATAGGTAGTATCTATTGGCCAGCCACTTTGATTTGACCATGTAACTTCTCCATAACTTCCTTTACGACCTACAATAATAAATGGTCCGCTAACTAACTTTTCTTTATGTATTCCAACTTCCCCATTAGAACCAAAAACAGGAAAACCACTTCCTGAACGAGACTTTGAAGGAAGTGATTTTCCATATGCCAACTCGATTACGTCTCCTAATTTTTTTTCTTCATCAGGCCAAGTTTGCATATTTTTACGTCTCCACTCCTCCGTCAACTTCCCACTAACCGCAGCAGCAAGAACCGATTGTCGAAATCGTTTTAGTATTTCTGGAATACGTTCGAGGCGTGCTTTAGTGTTTTCAACTTGCGCGAGCAGTTTGTCGAGTCTTTCGGCGATTACTTTTTGTTCGGCTAGTGGAGGGACTGGAACATCTAGAGCCTTAAGCTTTGTACCATTTACATTTGGTTGACCGATTCCTGAACTGAACTCAGTAATTTGTTTCCAATATTGATTAGAATTAAAGAAGTGAGCTAAAAAAGAAATCATGCCATCAGATGTTGTTCTGACACGAATTAAATAAGACGCATAAACAGCCTCTGGTGGAGTATTACGAATTAGAAAGCTTTTACCTACAGTAGCTCCTGTCCTTGCAAAAACAAGATCATTCTTATAAAGAATATATTTATCTTTTTTGTCGCTATCTATGTAACAGTAAGGAACATCATTCCAATTTACTTTATTATCTTGTATATCAGTGATACGTAGCATTTTAGGACCAATTAAGTCGGAGCTCGAAGATGCTGTGTACCCATATGAGATATCAGTTGTCAATGACTCCAACTTAGTTTCAAGCCAAGACTCAGGCAAATGGATTTCACTCATCAACTAGCCCTCTCTAGCGCAGCCATCAACTCATCTAACTCTTTCAATGCAGCACTCAACTCCTCTTTCGCTTCCGCAGCCAACACACTCGGCTCCGGCAAATCAGACGCATCAACACTATCCTTATCTTTCAACCAACTTATATCTAACGAATCACCTTTAGTCTCACTAATCCACTTACGCGAAAAACAACGCCAACGACTATGTGCTAACTCATCATCAACCCCTTGATTCTCTTTAACAGCAGATTTATCCACTTCAATATCCCGCGCATCAAAACTCCACTCCCCTTCCGTTCGCTTGCTGGTGCCATCAGCCTTACGACCATAAACTTTTTCAAATGGCTTTAAATGCTGCTCACCAAATGGATTTCGTTTACCAAAACTCGGCATATTGGTCCGTAAGTCATACACCCAAACATTTTTAGTACAGTTTTCTTCCTGCTTAGGATCTTTCACTGTCCCTTTAGTAAAAAACAATACATTGGTTTTAACACCTTGGGCGTAGAAGATCCCAGTCGGCAAGCGTAAAATAGTATGCAAGTTACACTTATTCATTAAATCTCGTCGAATATCAGTCCCTTTACCCGACTCAAACAAAACATTATCTGGCAACACAACAGCCGCTCGACCGCCAGGTTTTAAACCACGATAAATATGCTGCAAAAATGCCAGTTGTTTATTACTGGTTTCGTAAGTTAAATCTTCACGGGTAATACTGGCTTCGCCACCTTTACTGGTTCCAAACGGCGGATTGGCTAAAATCACATGCGCTGGTTTTAATTCTGCGCCAACACTTCCCAAAGCATTTCCCAAATGAACCACGCCTTCATCATCACCTTCCATTCCATGCAATAAACAATTCATTAATGCTAAGCGCCGAGTATTGGGAACTAACTCAACACCAACAAAGGCTTTGTCTCTTTGAAACTCTTGATCTTTCTTGTTTAATTCAATGAAATTATCGGTTTTTAATTTAATATAAGCATCAGCCGCCACCAAAAAACCAGCAGTCCCAGCTGCTGGATCTTGAATGACTTCTCCTGCTTGTGGCTTAATGCAACGGATCATACTGTCGATTAGCGCTCGCGGTGTGAAATATTGTCCCGCCCCTGATTTAGTTTCGTTCGCATTTTTTTCTAATAAACCTTCATACAGATCACCCAACCCATCTTGCTGCGCACTAAACCAATCAATGCCATCAAGTGATTTAATTAACTGGCGTAAATGACGAGGTTCACGTAAGCGCGTATGCGCGTCCTGATAAATCGCCAGAATTAAAGGATCAACAACAACCGTTTTCTCAATGGTCCTTGAAGGATCTTTAGGATCAGGCTTAATTTCTTTTCCCGTTGATAAGATTAAAAGAATACGTTTGTAGGTATCCAATAAATTAATACCGTCAAGTTCATTGATATCAGTCCACCGACAACCTTTGGGCAAATGATGTTTATTTAGAATACCTGATTCTTTATTTTCATGAACCATTTTCAAAAACAACAGCATCACCAGTTCAGTCACATAGTCACTGTAATTGATACCATCATCTCTTAATACGTCACAAAGATTCCACAGCTTTTGTACGATTGTGTTATTGGTCATTAATTTCTCTTTTTTCTAAAGTCTTTCAGTAAAATATTAAAAATTAGTAGTGAGCTATTTGGTTATTATCAGACGTCATTAATTGAATCAACTTAGGATGCACAAATAGTTTTTCTTTACCCGCTTGAATTTCATTTAAAACGCCTATTTCACATAGTTGCTTTAAATAAGTCGAAGCGGTTTGTCTTTTGGCAATATCTCGCTGTACTAAATTTCCAATACGACAATAAGGTTGCTCAAAGATCACTTGAACCAGTTCATGGCTATAAATTTTCGGTAAACTCTCTCTGATATATTCAGTCGTATGTTCAATCAGTTCTCTTACAGCACCAATTTTTTCGGTTGTCCATTTAGCTGTTTGCTCGACCGCAGCTAGCATATAAAGGATCCACTCCTCCCATGACTCATCCTGTGTTACAGAAGTTAACAATCGATAGTAGTCATTCTTGTTTTGAACAATAAACCGACTTAAATACAAAATGGGTAAACTCAATAATCCTTTATCAATTAAATAAAGAATATTAAGCACTCTTCCGGTTCTACCATTACCATCGGTAAAAGGATGTATGGCTTCAAACTGATAATGAGCAACCGCCATTTTAATTAAAGGATCAATTTCATCTTGCGCATGTAAAAAACTTTCCCAGTTTGCCAGTAAATCCCTAATGACACCTTCCCCTGCTGGCGGTGTGTAGATAATGTTTCCAGTTGTATGATTGGCTAATGCAGTACCAGGAACTTTTCTGATTTCCATTTCAGTCCCCTTAATTTCACTACAAATCTCAACAGCCGCGTTACTACATAATGGACGAGTCTCTAATTCGCGATATCCTTTATGTAAAGCCGTTCGATAACGAAGAGCCTCTTTCGTCATTGGATCGGCTAAGCTTTCCTCACCAACAAATTGGAAAAGTTTATCCGTTGTTGTGACAATATTTTCGATTTCAGAGCTATCTTTTGCCTCTAAGAGCGGCAAAAGATTAATTAGTAAGGCTTGATTAGGTAGCAATTCTCCAGCTTGCTTAAGCTCTGCAAGGGCTGCACGCGCAGGAATACAAGCCTTTAATATAGCAACGGAATCCAAATCCACCGCAGGCGGAAGGTGAGGTAAATCATTGAATGGTTGGTCAGACTGCCATGTCATGTTTAAATTTCTCTATTATTTCGACACGTTGTAAGGATATGTCGATCGGGTCGACATGTAAAGAAAATATGTCGATATTTTTAAGTTTTGTCGACATATTAACCAATTATATTGACTGAAAAAACCTATTCCCATCAAGTAACTCGCTTAGCTAGAGCTCGCTTTCCACAAATGTCCTCTTAACTGCTCAAGCACCATATCTAACTGATTCCCCAAAACCTTATCTAACTGCTTAGCGCCCCCTCTAAAAGCAGGTAAATCGTTGACAAAATCTCTATCGATAATCACCTCATGAATAAGCTGTTTAGCCAGTCTAGCTAACCATTTGCGTTGAACGGGTGTCCAAGGTTTAAGTGTATAAATGATCTCCATTGCTTTGTTTACCCTCATTTCAAATGGGATCAATGCTTCACCAAGCGCCGCTTGACGAATGTATCCAATAATACTGGCGGCAATATCTTGATTAGTTTGATTACGCCAAGCGGTCGCTAAATTAGCTTCGCTAAAGCCCTCATTATCGAGCTGCAATTTAATGGCTTTGAGTTCTGCGCGCGTGAGATCTTTGGGTCTGTTAACGACAGCCGCGATCGCTGAGCGTTCGTTAACAGCGGTTTTAATATATTGGTTAAACCCTTCGAGATAATCCTCAGGCTTCTCATAACCACTAAAGGATTGTTCACGCTTAATCAGCTCATCATCACCTTCATGGATGATTGGTTTGTAATCAGTGCCAATTAAAAATTTTACACTCTCGATTTGTTCTAAAAATTTAGCATGTTTGCGAATAAAACTTGCTGCTTGTTTCGGGCCTAACTCATGTAAATGCTGATGCAGCTTACTTGGCTCAACTCCCCATGCACTTTCTAACTCATCAAGTTTTTGTTTAACCTTCGAGTTAGATTCGGCTTTACTCTGAGCTTTTCTTAAAACTCGCATAACCTTTTGATTAATTTGATCGAGTACGTCATCGGCATGAGAAGTGCTGGCTAATGTGCCCGGTGAGTTAAGTGCATTTTCAAGTGAAACTTCATTGGTTATTTCATTAACGAGCTGCGCCAAACTGATATTGGGATTTTTAACGATTGGCTTCATGGTAGAAACTTTTTCGAGTGACTTATAGATATCCACCGGATCGTAAATTTTAAACACCGTCTTACCAATCTCGTCACTTCGCCGCGTAGCACGTCCCAGCATTTGCTCGTACAAAATTCTAGACTTTACTCGCCGCAAGAATACTAGATGAGCAATTTTTGGAACATCGATCCCCGTTGTTAACAAATCAACGGTGATTGCTATATTGGGGTAACGTTCATTCTTGTAGTTCTTAATGAGTTGTTTGACTTTATCGCTTTGTCCGGTAATTTTTCTTACCGCGGCCTCTTTATATTCGCCATTATAAAGCGCTTTAAACTCTACATCTAAAAGTCGTTTAATCATATCGGCGTGAAGATCGGTACTACAAAAAATCATGATCTTTTCATCACCAAATGGATCGAGCTCTTGCGCTAACTGCTCGCAGATGACTTTATTAAATCCTTCAGTAATCACTCGGCGATTAAAAGATTCAACATCAAACTTCATTTCGTCTTCAAGTTCCGCAGTTTCAACTTCTCCTGTTTGAGTGTCTATTGCGGTAACGGTTTCGCCCTTCTCAAACTTAATACCATTTTTAGATAAAAGTGTTTCATATCTGATTGGTGGCTCATGATCAATTAACCAATCATCAGCAACAGCTTCGCGATAAGAATAAGTGTAAACCGGCTTACCGAATATTTGTGTGGTATGCAAAGCAGGTGTGGCCGTTAGACCTATTTTATGAGCATCAAAATAATCTAAAACTCTTCGATAGCTGGAAAGATACTGAGATGCATCGCGATTACTTAGCTCACCTTCAGTCATTTCTTGATCGAGCGTATACCCTCTGTGAGCTTCATCAATAATAATACAATCAAATTCATCGATAGGCGGTGGTGAATCTGACATAAAAATGCGCTTAACCATTGCCTGCACCGTCGCAACCTGAATACGAGTTTCCGCTTCTGCGGCTTTATCGGCAAGCTCAGCAATATTGTAAATTTTTGAAAGACTTCTTCCTTGTTCTAATTGTGTGTCGGTAAAGGAGTCATTCGCCTGGTCACCTAAACTCGTTCTATCGACTAAGAATAAAATTCGTCTAAAGCGCTCTGCTTTAAGAAAGCGGTACATTAAACTAATAATAGTTCGAGTTTTACCAGTACCGGTGGCCATCGCTAATAGACAATTTTTTTGTCCATTTTTAAAAGCTTCTTCGACACTTAAAACGGCTTTCTCTTGATAGTCACGTAATTTAAGATAACCAAATGGTTCTTTATCCAGCTTTAACTCGGCTTCTTTAAGACTTCTTTTCAATCTGTCTAAGAGACCATCTGGACTATGAAAGCTTTGATGCGGCTTTTTTGTATTACTCGTATGCCGAACATCTCTAAACCAGGTACCCGATTTTTCTTTTAGCTGTTTAACATAAGGACGCCCGTTACAAGAGTACACAAAGGGAATATGGTAATGACCTTCCGCTTCATCTACCCAAGCAATTGTCCGTCCTTCAATTTCCCAGGCGGGAGTCATTTGCTCTAATGCACTAAACCCCTTCGAATATCGTTCCGCTTGCGGTATTTTTCCTGCAACATCGACATTTTCTTTTTTAGCTTCTACCACCGCGATTGGGACCAAACCAGCAAATAGCACATAATCTGCCCGACCATTCTTACCGGCATAACGAGTGGGCCACTCTGCAATGGCTTTGTTTTTCCCCTTTTCTGGTCGGCCACCTTTTGCATAAGTTAGCTCTTGAGAATCAGCTTCCCAACCAGCGTCGATGAGCTGCTGGTCAATGACGATACGAGTAAGCTCTTCATTAAGAGTAAATAGCGATGTCGCTTTGTTGATTTGCTGATGAACCGCTGCAAGATAATCTTTCGAAGCCGCCGCGTCGGATTCCTTTGTCTCAGCTAATTGCTGCTTAAGATCGGTTATCCTAGCTTCAAATGATTGCCTCTGCTGTTCAACGGTCGACTCATTCAGTTTAGCTTGCTGCTCAAAGTGGCGAGCTTCTTCATCCATCATTTCAGCAAGCGCAGCGAACTCTTCTTTTTCGCGCGTTATCAGTTCCGTTAGTTGCTGGTTATTCTCTAGTTTTTGATTTGCATCGGTTAGTTGACCTTTAAGCTTTTCGATTTCTTCCTGAAGGGTTCTCAGTTGGATACTGGGATCTTGAGGGGGGATAAACGCGCCAGGCCTAAAATCTATGCCTTGTTTCCCAAAAGATTGGTGATACCAGACAGCCAAGCTGCGAGCTATTTTTAAACCATCCATCGCATCTTTGTGCTTCGTTTTAAAACGATGAACGGCTTTATTGCCTTCACGGCGTAGCGTATGAAATAAATCTTGAATACTTCTTTCTAAACGAATTTCACGACCAACTTTAAATAATAATTCTTTTTGGGTCGTTTGTTCGTTAAAGTCAATGTCACATCTTGCAGCGATATCTTCGGCGAATGCTTCTCCGAGTTGACGCAACTTAACTAACGTCATGTTAGGATCACTAGCAAACCCCTTTTCTGCGCCATTTGCCAATTGAAAGAATATAGGATCATGTTCTTTCAGAAATTCAAAATTGCTTCCAGTTTTCATCCGATGAACCATAGTTATTCTTAGTAACCCACACAATATTCCATGAGTTACCATCAAAAATCGAGACTAACATTTTGACCTGAACAAGTAAATAATCAGTTAAAATCCTAGAAAAACACTAAAATATCTATTTTTCAGACAACACCTATAATAAGTCTAATTTTTAGCATAGAGAGATATTTACCTTTGTGCTTTTTTAATATCACACTTACCGCTCAGACTAAAGATAACCAGTAAATTGGGACTGTCTGGTTTTATCTTGAGAGACGTGTCTTTCGCTTATTCGATATTCATGCGCGGTTAACATTTTTAAATTTACTTCATAAGATCTATATAAGTAGCAGTAGTACAACTATCACTTGTAGGGTTATAAACCCTTACTTTTTTTGAACCCGTTGAGAAAGCGAATAAAGCAGTAGAGTAAAGTCGATTAAAAAACTCGGCAGAAGGAGCATTTTCTCTAAGAAAAATAATATTCATATTTGCACACGGCCCACTACCACCGGATACTGTTATAAAAATATTGTCCGTGACACCATCAGAAGAAGTTCCAACACGAGTAATTTCTGCATTTTTTACTAATTCACCCGAAAAACAATTTCCACTAGCTAATAATAACAATAGACTTAGAATTTTATACTTTTTCATTTCTTAGTTCCTAGATATTAATAACATATTGAACACCTCAAATCTTACTAATCTTCAAGCGAGTTTTTACTCTGTTCACATAATTTTGACATCAGCATCTTACAGCAAGGAAGGTAATTTTCAAGGTGTTATTACTCCGCTTTACAGCTAATAAATACAGAGTTATTAAATACAGAGTTATTAAATACAGAAGTCTAAATATCTATTTATTAATTAATCGATCATCCCATGCAACTGGACGACGAAATCTATATTCCTTTACAATACCTATGAATTTAGAGCCGATTTTAATTTACAACACTTCATCAACTTGTGTAGGAAAAAACAAACCGCATGTCCCACAATACCCAAGCAATAAATAAAACCCGTCAGAACCTTTCAGAATTTGAGGAAATTTGGCTATTTGGATATGGCTCGCTGATTTATAAAGTAGATTTTCCCATACTCGATCAATCACAAGCATATATTCAAGGTTGGACAAGACGATTTTGGCAAGGTAGTCACGATCATCGCGGAACACCAGAAAAACCCGGTAGAGTTTTAACCTTGATTAATGCGCCAGATGAAATCTGTCATGGCATGGCTTATCGAGTTTCGCATGAAGTTTTCGATCATTTAGATCATCGAGAAAAAAATGGTTATCTACGATTTGAAACCGATTTAGTTTTTAACTCAAAAAAAACAATTAAAGGTTTGGTTTATATTGCGCCTGAAGACAACGATGCATTTTTAGGCCCTGCAAGTGAACAACAAATTGCGCAGCATATTTTTAACAGTAAAGGTCCGAGCGGCGAAAATAAGGAATATGTTTTAAAGCTGGCAAAGGCACTTCGACAACTCAATCTAGTCGACTCACATGTATTTGCGATTGAAACATGGCTCAACCAATTTGAAACAGAGACTCAAAACAATTAAAACTGCCAGCAATTATACGGCTTACTGATTCACTTGTTCAGTTTGAGTCGTTTCAGTTTTAATAATGGTTTCAGCTTTATTGATATCAGTCTGTAGCGTTTCTGTTGGAAGCGTTTTTTGCGTTATATTTGAAACAGAGGTATCGATGGCTTTATTTTGCGGTATTGAACTAACCTGTGATTTCAATTGATTGACTTGATCTTTCAATCGAGTATTTTCTTTATTTAACCAGCCTGCTCGCCCTTCTTGACGCTTTGCCTCTTCATTAGCCTCGGCAACTTGTTTTTTTAATTCAACAATTGTCTGCTGAGCTTGTGAAGAGTCAGCAGACTGATTTTCCTTTATTGCTGATAATTCATTTTGAGTGGAAAGTAGTTGTTTATCGAGTTCATCAATTTTTTGCTCTAATTGTTTTATTTGTTGCGCATCGGCATTAATTCTAGCCTGAAACTGTTGCGTAATTTTATTCGTCACTTCTGTGTTTAATAATTGAACAGCTTCATAGCCAGCCCAACTAAGAAAGCCCACGGTAACAATTATAAACAACAGTGAATTTCGATGAAATCGGATAAAGCTTTGCGAAGCGCCACAAAAAGGACAATCCTGCTGATTTTTAGCCAGATTTCTTCGACAACTGATACAACGGTTTTGACTCATAAATACATTGTTCGATTATTTATCAATACTTTAAGGGTCTAGGATAGCATGTCGTCAAAGAATAGAATAGTAACTACCGAGTTCTAATTAGCACAATACATAGTGACTTGTCTCGCTGTTTTATTTGAAAGTTTACTGAATATGCAATGATTAATTTTATCAAAGGTCTGCTGGCATTTTCTCGATTTGCGTTATTTTCTCTGTTTACTCTCATTCCCTCTATTTGGTGACGCTTTCTCAATTGAGCATTGATATTTATATTATCGAGATATTAAAACTAAAAACCCTTGCAAATATTGGCAAACCCGCATAAAAAGATTATTCACCAACCTTTGCCAAGCAATTTTTTCTGATGAGTGGTTTACCCAAATGAAACCAGACTTAACACCTTATCACCCTATTGAGACTGCTAGTATTGATGAACTAAGGGCGCTACAACTCGACCGACTGAAAAACAGTATTCGACACGCCTATGACAATGTCGCTTTTTATTATCACTACTTTAAATCGCATGGTGTTCATCCAAGAGATATTCAAAGTTTAAGCGATCTTGCTAAACTTCCAATGACCACGAAAGCACATTTACGAGAAAACTACCCCTTTTCAATGTTTGCCGTACCCATGGATCAAATCGTGCGTATTCACGCTTCAAGCGGCACAACAGGAAAACCCACGGTTGTTGGTTATACCGAAAATGATATTCAAATGTGGTCAGAAGTCGTTGCTCGCTCAATTCGTGCAGCGGGCGGCCAGCAAGGTGACATGGTACATATTGCTTATGGATACGGTTTATTCACTGGCGGCCTGGGCGCTCACTATGGTGCAGAAAAACTGGGCTGCACAGTCATCCCTATGTCTGGTGGGCAAACCGCCAAACAAGTTCAACTGATTAAAGATTTTAATCCCGATATTATTATGGTGACACCCTCTTATATGCTAAATATAGCCGATGAAATGGAACGCCAGCGAGTCAACATAAAAAAGCTAAAGTTAAGAGTTGGTATTTTTGGTGCCGAGCCTTGGAGTGAGTCCATGCGTCAACAACTAGAGCAGCGATTGTCGATTGATGCCGTTGACATTTATGGCTTATCCGAAGTTATAGGACCCGGCGTTGCACAGGAATGTGTCGAAACTAAAGATGGACCAACTATCTGGGAAGACCATTTTTACCCTGAAATAATAAACCCCGAAACTGGCGAAGTGTTGCCCGATGGCGAGTTAGGCGAATTGGTTTTTACCAGCTTAACCAAAGAAGCTTTACCAATTATACGGTATCGTACCGGAGATTTAACACGCCTGCTTCCTGGCTCAGTCAGAACCATGCGCCGCATGCAAAAAATAACCGGACGTACTGATGATATGCTGATTATTCGCGGCGTTAACGTTTTTCCGTCACAAATTGAAGAGCAAGTTTTATCAACAAAAGAACTTTCGCCACATTATCAAATCGAAGTTGTGCGTGAACAAAACCTCGATAAGATTAAGGTTATAGTAGAAATAATGCCTGAAAAAAATCGTTCTACGACAAAGCCGACTCAGTTAATAGCAGACCACGAAAATATTAAAAACACATTAAAAGAAAAAATTAAATCTTTTATTGGCATCAATACCGAAGTTGATATCTTGCCAACTGGAAAAATTCCCCGTTCGGAAGGAAAAGCACAACGCGTCATCGATAAACGTGAACCAGTTTAGCAATTATCATCTTTCATGATGGACTGAGATTACGTATAATCCAGTGCGTTTTTTCTAAATCTGATTGGGAATTCAAATGAAAAAAATGTTTAACGATTTGCTGCAAATGACTTATGAACAAGATCAACCGCAGCGATTGATGATGCTGTTTGCTAAAGCTGAAGTGGCTGAACCCGAAAAAAACAATGATGATCAGCAAGGCACAATTACCCCTGTAATGTGTGTGGATAAATTACCAGAAGAACTTACGACATTTTCATCACTGGTTGATGAAGCAGACTCGATTGAAAAGGACTGGAATTTTGTATTTATTGCATCACTAAGTGGTGAGCAAGGACTAACGCCCTCCTCAGAAGATACGGAGCCCTTTTTAAACCAAATGATTAATGATGTGCAAACCGGCATGAACATTCATCGTTATGTTATTTTTGATCGTGAAGAAAATCCAATAGAGCTTGAAGCAAATTTACATTAGAACAAGCAATTTTAAATCTGTGCATAATCAAATTGAGTGCCATTTCATTCGCTGTATTAACATTCGCTGTATTAACATTCACTGTATTAACATTCACTGTATTAACATTCACTGTATTAAAAAGTGAATAGAATAATAAGTAAAAAATATTTTATACAACAACCAAACCAAAAAACTAACCGACTGTTAATTAATAGTCGGTTAGCTGACGCGAAACTGTTTCAGTGCAACTTGTAAGTTTTCACTTAGCCCGTCAATCGAAGAAGCTTGATTATAAGTATTCTTCGCAGTACTTACGCCACTTTTGGCTAACTCAAAAATTCGATGTACCACATCACTCACAGATTTTACCGCTGTCGATTGCTCACCAAAGCTGGTAGTAATTGACATACTTTGCTGATAGATCTTATCGAATGATTCACGTACGGCAGTCAGCTGTTGTTCAGCGGTACGTACCACTTGCGCACTCTCATTGGCATTTTGTGAACTCTGATACATTTTTGCCGCAGCATTCTCAGTTGATTGACGAATACTGGCAATTACACTTTCAATTTCTGAAGTCAACTCTTGCGTTCTTTGCGCAAGTGAGCGAACTTCATCAGCAACCACCGCAAATCCGCGCCCTTGCTCTCCGGCTCGAGCCGCTTCAATAGCGGCATTTAAAGCGAGCAAATTAGTCTGTTCAGCTACGGACTTGATAACGGTTAAAATCGCTTCAATCTGTTGACCATGCTCACTGATTTGAACTAATGTTTTTGAAGAACTTTGAAATTCTTCTCCAACCGTATTGGTGGTTTTCACCAATAATTCAATTCGCTGCATCATCTCATTAAAACGAACACTAATTTTTGCAAATTCATCTTGACTTAAAATACGCGCTCTTAGTGAGAGATCCGACTATATTTCAATTTGTGTCATTGTCTCGAGTAAATGGCTCAGCGGTTTTTCGATTGAGCGAAAGATTGAAAGACCAAAAATAATCACAACAATTACAACGATAAAAATAATAATTATAAAAATAAGGTTTTGAAATTCCAACTGATTACTGTTTTGTTCGATTTCTTGTGAAGCAATTTCTTTTTCTAAAAGTACAATTTTATCCAGACTTATCAATAGTGGATCAAGACTGGTATATAAATTTAAATCAACAAAATTTCCTAAACTATAAGCCGACTCATCAGCAACATGTTGCTGTAATGTTTCAATCGCTTTAATTGATTCAGAAAACAATGGCTTTGTCGCTTGAATTTGTTCGATCTCTTGTTCATTATTTGCCGTCCGTTCAAGCTGCGCCCAAAAATCAAGCGCGCGAGTTTTACCATGTTCAAGTTTAGTTTTTGCATCTTTCCAGATTACCATTCCCGAACGAGCCTTATGCGCAGTATCAATAATGTTATGGGTATAGACTTGAATGAGTTGATTTAAAAGTTGAGATTTCTCAAGCCTCGACTCTAATACCTGCGGGGCCAGTTCATTACTTTGGCGAATACTCTGCAATACAATTAGCGTAATAAGTCTAACTCATTGAAAAGGCTATAAAATTGCAATATTTTTTGCCGAGAAAAACGCGTTTATAGGCCAAAAGGACAAGGGAAATAGTCAAGCCTAGACAATATTGAAATTTTTAGATGAAATATTTATTACAAAATTAAAATTTATTAATTTATTGAATAAATAAAAATTAACAAGCCGGCAATTTTTGTTCTGAAAGTGTTTATCCAAACGAAATAAAGGGAATTTGTTACAACAAAACAAGATCATGCACTACGCTATTAATACTTGTTCACGTTAAAACGGTAAAACCTTATGACACAGCAAGATTGCTTCTTTTATAGTCGGTTTATCAAATGCCTCCTACTAATCATGTTATTACCACTGGCGGGCCAGCTTCAGGCACAAGGTAATATTGATATCAGCTATTATTGGGACAATCGTGACTTCAATACCGCAACGCTACAAATTTCTAAAAACGATATACCAAATGGATTTTCTTTTTGGGGATTTACCGATTTGCACTCAGCACAAGATAATAGTAAGCAACGAGATGACTTTTCACGCAGTTTTTCAGAATATCGTCTAACCAATGATTTACTGGGTCAATGGACCGACATCAAAGACCTGAAACTCCAGCTCGAATACAATGATGCTACGCCAGGAAATAGCAACCACTTACTTCGGTTTGGAGTTACCTATCAATTAATACAGTCATCACAAGGCTGGCTTCAGCTCAGGGTCTTTCCCTGGCAAAGCAGGCATCATGGCCAACTTAGCGTCGCCTACTTTTATCGAATCAGTGATAATCTCAATATTTCGGGCTTTACCGACTATAATTTAAATAGCCGCAGTGACAACGAATGGATTTACGAACCCCAACTTAATTATCGATTACTGCCTAATTTTTGGCTATTGCTGGAATATCGATATAACGGGTACGAAGAGAATAATCCCACATTAGATGGCAGTGGAATGGCACTGGGGTTTCGTTATCAATTTTAGTTTTGCAATAATTATCAGGTAAACCGAATGAAGTTAAAGGTCTGCTTTGTTTTCCTGATGGCTTTAAGCTTACTTTCCTGTGATTCACCACAAGAAAGTACATCAAGGGAAACCAGTTCATCATCAGTCATTGAATTGCGCTTTGGTCATGATATGCATGAAAAAAGCGCTCATCATCTTGCAGCCATTCGATTTGCAGAATTGGTCGCACAAAAAACACAAGGAAGCGTTTTAATTAAGGTGTTTGCCAATCAGTCACTCGGTTCAGATTTAGAAATGATTGATGCAGCGCAAAATGGCAAGCTGGATATTATTTTGCCTCCAACCGCAAAGCTCTCATTTATTATTCCAGAGATGCAGATGTTTGACTTGCCATTCATTTTTCCTAATCGGCAAATCGCTTACAAAATTCTTGATGGCTCTGTTGGTAATCGCCTCTTACAAAAAACCAAGCCATATAACTTAATTGGATTAGCCTTTTGGGAAAGTGGTTTTAAACAACTTACCTCAAATTTTCCAATCGAAAAAGCTGCAGATTTTTCTGGTAAACGATTTCGCATTATGCAAAGTCCGGTTTTACGCGATCAATTTCAACTGTGGGGTGCAGATGCGATTGTTATCAATTTTTCAGCGACTTACGATGCATTAAAAAATAAAATCGCCGATGGTCAGGAAAACCCGTTAACCTCAATTATTGGCAAAAAGTTTTACCAAGTTCAATCGCACTTGACGCTCTCTGATCACGGATACCTGGCACAATTGCTGGCCATTTCCAGTCAGTCATTTTCCAAACTTGATGACCAGTTACAACAGGTAATTATTGAAGCCGCCAAAGAAGCCACCGAATACCAGCGACAAGTCAGCACACAACAACATCACGAGTTGCTCACCAGCCTGCAACAAGAACCCATTCAAATCAACGAAATGGACAAACGAACTCGTCTTGAGTTGATTAAAATGTCTGATCATTTAATTGAAAAGTATCGCATGACTTTTGGTTCGAGTTTGGTGGAAGACTTATTACAACAAAGAAGTAATGTCCTGCCTCCGCCCAAAGAAAACCTGATTATCGCGCTGGATGCTGATATGCAAGGTAACTCCGCTTTTTCTGGACTGGCTATCAGACGAGGTATCGAATTAGCGATTGATGAGATAAACCAGCAAGGTGGCCTTTTAGATAAACAACTGTCATTAGTCGTCAGAGACAACTCAATGATCCCTGCGAAAGGACTCGATAATCTGGCAACCTTCATTCGGCATCCCAATTTAATTGGCGTTTTTTGTGGTATCAGCAGTCCAGTGGCGGTTGCTGAATTAAAATTCATTCACGATAATCAGATATTATTTTTAAATCCTTGGGCCGCTGCAACACCAATTGTCGATAATGGTTACCAGCCCAATTTTGTTTTTCGCGTTTCTCTCAGAGATGAATTTGCAGGCCGTGTTTTACTGCAAGAAGCGTTAAAAATTTCTAATAAAATTGGGTTACTGTTGGTCAACAATCCTTGGGGAAGAAGCAGCCACAAAGCCATTACTGAGCAACTGGCCAAGCAAGATTTGCAAACCTTAAAAACCGAGTGGTTTGATTGGGGTGAAGAAAGCTTTTCTCAGCAAATAGCGGCATTTAAGCAAAAAGAAGTGGAAGTTATTATTTATGTCGGCAACCCGGTTGAAGGAGCAAAATTAGTGCATGACCTGGCCAAATCAGACACCCCACCACCAATTATCTCTCATTGGGGTATTACGGGTTCTGAATTTCCTAAAATGGCATCACCATCACTAGACAAAATAGATTTGCGAGTACTACAGACTTTTAGTTTTATTAATAATTCTCGGGCACAAGCTAATCAGCTCGCAAAGCGCTATCACCAACGATATTTCACTCAGAATGACTTGCAGATTGTCGCGCCTGTTGGTACAGCACATGCCTATGACTTAACCCATCTATTGGCGCTGGCAGTAAAACAAGCTAATTCACACCATATGAATGATATTAGAGTAGCAATGGAATCAATCAAGCACTTTAATGGCGTGGTAAAAAACTATGCCCCCCCCTTTACGCCACAACGCCATGATGCACTCAATTCGCAAGATGTTATTTTTGCCCATTATAAAAATGGTCAGTTAATTCCGCTACCAAGCAATCAAAAATAAACAGCGCGATGAATAATAGCCAAAGTATCAGCTCCCGCTTTTCAAAGACGATATTAAGTCTACTACTGACATTCTTTTTAGGTGTTGTCAGCATTACCTTATTTATTGAACTACTTCGCATTAATTCGTTAGAGGAAAGTGAATTAAACCAACAGGCTCACAATACTCTTGAAATTATCGAATTACGCTTTAGTGCACAAGTTGATGCCGTTGAAAAAACCGCCACCAGTTCTCTGTCAATTAACAGTTTGATCGATTTAAGTATGAGTCAGTCTTACTTTAAATTTGCTCTCGAAGATTTAACTTACAATACCGATATAACAGAAGCGGCAGTCTTTAATTATTCTGGTGAATTACTCTTTAGCACGCACGATAAAACGGATTGGTATTCGATAAATTTGGTCAACAGTATGATAGCTCAAGGCGTGAGAAAAATTTTATATCTAAATGGCTATTTTTATATTGTTTCTCCCATTAAATACTATCAAACGGTTCAAGGCGGCATCATTACTCAGGTAGACATTGCCAGTTTGGTAAGAAAAACTATCAATGACCAAAATTTATATTACTCACTCAGTTTTGACGATAACTGGCAATTAACAACAATCCCCAATAATTTTAATGGCCTCAAAGTAAGTATTGGCGTCACACCAGATAGTTTGCTGACACATTACAAACCCCAGTTTACTTTAGCAAAAGATTCAACTTATTTATTAAGCCGAATTACTCCCTGGTTAACCAGTATTACCATTATCGGTATGTTTGGATTAATTGCCATTCGCCTGCTTGCTAAACGAATCGGACAAAAAATGGCCGTTCCCATTATTCAGTTAACTCAAAAAGTCAAACAGGGTGATTATCCAGTTAGCCCGACTCATACGGGCGATGAATTGGAAATTCTTGCCAGTGCATTTGATCAAGCGACGTTTGAAATCACTAAAGCCAATACCGAAAGAGCAGAAGCAGAAAAACGGGATCGAGAAAGCCAGGTAAGAGCCATTGTCGATACAGTTCCTGATGGAATCATCACTATCAGTAGTAAAGGCATCATCGAAACATTTAATCCGGCGGCAGAAAAAATATTTGGTTACGATCCAGAAGAAGTGATTGGTCGAAACATTAAACTATTAATTTCTGAACCTTATCGAAAACAACATGAAAAATATATTGAGCGCTACTTGCAAACACAAGATTCACGCTTAATTGGAATAGACCGTGAAATCGAAGGACTACGTAAAGATGGCACGACTTTTCCAATGGAGCTGGCCATCAGTGAAATGTGGTTTGCCAAGCGACAATTGTTCACCGGTATTATTCGTGATATTAGTGATCGCAAAGAAACCGAACGGTTAAAGGGAGAGTTTGTTTCAACCGTCAGTCACGAACTGCGGACTCCGCTGACATCAATTCGCGGTGCACTCGGTCTGGTACTGGCGAATGTCACCGGTAAATTACCCGATTCAATGCACAAAATGCTTGATGTTGCTTATCGTAATAGTGAGCGTCTAACATTACTCATCAATGATATTTTAGATCTTGAAAAACTCGAATCGGAACAACTTGAATTTGAATATACCAACATCGACTTAATTCCTTTATTACAACGTAGTCTTGAAGATAATGAAGGCTTCGCCAATCAGCATCAGGTAACAATTAAATTTAAATCATCGATTAAATCTATTTTTGTTCAAGCAGATGAGCATCGCTTGTTGCAGGTTATGGCGAACTTACTTTCCAACGCTATCAAATATTCCAAAGATTATAAACAAGTAGAAGTCACCGCCGATAACCAAGAACGCTTTATTCGTGTCAGTGTAATCGATCACGGCCAGGGAATTCCCAAAGAATTTGAAAAGCGCATGTTCCAACGCTTTGCCCAAGCGGACAGTTCCGATACGCGAGAAAAAGGAGGAACAGGACTGGGGTTAAGCATCTGCAAAGCGATTATTGAGCGACACGGCGGTCAAATAAATTATCTTTCAAAATTAAACGAAGGAACTACTTTTTATTTTGATTTGCCTATTACTCAAGCGCCATCTTATGTGGAACAGACAGCCAGCTCCGATGTTTTGATTTGCGAAGATGATGAAAAAATGGCGCGCTTTATTAGTTTAATTGTCGAGTCAGAAGGTGCAACGTGTGATGTTGCCAACAATGCACATAACGCACTATCAAAGCTAAATACAGGGCAATATCAGTTATTACTACTTGATTTGGAACTCCCCGATCTGAATGGCTTAACTTTGCTCAAACAATTACGCGAAAAACCCAAGTTTCAAGCGCTTTCGGTCGTTGTTATTTCTGTCACGCCAGAAAGCCCTAAACACTTAAATGACAAGCGCAATTTAAATATTTTTCATTGGCTTGAAAAACCTCTCGATGAAGAAAAATTTCGACGCACTTTTTGCCGTGCACTAACCAAAATGGAACGACCTAAAGTTCTGCATATTGAAAGTGACCACGATATTGTTGAAGTTGCCTCAACGGTACTGAGTGAGTTTGCAGACATCAAACATGCTGCGACATTACACGAGGCCAAAACGCATTTAGCAGCCCATCATTTTGACCTGATATTAATGGATATTGAATTACCCGATGGTTCGGGAGAAGAATTTTTACTCTTTAGTGAATTGTCACTACCACCAATTGTTTTGTTTACCGCCCACTTGCCAAAACGTTCCGTTTTAGAAAAAGTGCAACTCACACTAACTAAATCACGAACGAGTAATCAGCAGCTCAGACAAACAATTCGAAAAGTGCTCAATCAACTTAATCGCCAGACTAAAACCAATAAACAAAGTGCCAATGATGATCAGTACATCAACAATAGTTCTGCTGATTCGTAAAATACGGGCAATAGCCAAAGCCAATAGCCAATGAGGGCCTATTTGATAAACTTCAATTATAATAAGCCCTGTTTAAGTAATTCGTAGTCTAATACCACCGCCATATCAATAATTACCGAACATCTCGCCTATTTTAATATTGAATATTCGCATCAGTTAATTGAATAGTTTGGGTTGGGCGCTCTTTAGATAATAAAGCCGAGTAAACCTGTGTTTTTATTTCTACGTTAATATGAAAATTCTGATCGGCCCAAACCTCAAAAAGTGCGGTTTGACTAACCGTTAACTCACTCAGCTCTGACATCCCAGATAAAGACTGCGCAGATAAAGCTTGCTCATTTGAAGATTGAGCAGATGAGGAATGTTCGATATCAACAGGTTGTACTGTATCAGGTTGATGTGCCGCATTAGAAACTACGGCATCAATGGGTGCTTCTTGATATATCCAAAGATGCTTTCCCTCAATTTCATAACCAACCACCTTTAACATTAAATTAGTCTGTGCACTAACCGCAATAGAAAAGTGCTGCAAAATATAATCTACAAATAATTGGCGAGAAGTCTGACTCTCTATTAAATTATGCGGCTTTTTTGTCAATGCATTTAATGCGTGTTCCGCATCGTGCAATAAAAAACGATGCGAAACTTCGATATTAGCCGTTCGTGAATTAAACAAAATAGTGGTGTAAGCAATTTTTTGCTGGTGTGCAAACACAGAATGACTCAACATCAATAGACCGACAAGATGAAAGTACCTGCCTGCTTTAAAAAAATAAAGCCACTTGAAAAGCAGGCCCGCCTGAAAAAACAAACCGACATTCACAAACCGATTCAAGATTACATATTTATCACTAAGTTTTGCCAAACACCTTTGTTGCATCATACTTTATTTTCTCTGCTCAACCGCTTTAGGATCTTTTTTCTTGGTGTTAATATCGTGCATAATATCACGATATTCATTTTTCTTTTCTTTCTTACTTTTGTACGTTTCAATTCTTGAAGGAATAATCTGTCGCGGATAATGATTGTTTTCAACATCAACATCGGCCGTCTCCCAATGCGGATCAACAACAACCGATTGTAAAATTTGCTTTTTATCGGTGACAATCAATTTACGTACTTTTTCAGGGGAGCGTCGCCAGATTTCTGCTGGTATATTCAAATGCTGTTTTTTACCATTTTGAAAAGTTAACTCTAATAAAATTGGCATGACTAAACCACCCTTATTTGAAAACTCTAGTACATAGTAATTTTTATCTTCTTTCACTGCTCTTTCTAAAGTTTCTTGTTCCCAAGGTTTTAAGTCAACCAACATTTGCTGATATTTATTGCGTTCTTTATTTGTCACCGTATAGCGATCATTTTCGTCATAAAAGTCACGGATATCAGAATTAAGTTCAATCCATAACTTACGCCCTTCTTCACGGTTACGTTTCACAAACAATGGCTCTGGCTTATCGGCTTCTTCTTGTCTGCGTCTGGAAAAATCAATATCGGGATCTTTCGTATCAAGACGTAACTTATAAATTTTATCAAGAGAAATATCCACATGATCGGTCGTATAAAACCAGCCATACCAGAACCAGTCTAAGTCAACACCCGATGCTTCTTCCATGGTGCGAAAAAAATCAGAAGGCGTTGGACGTTTATTTTTCCAGCGTAATGCATATTCTTTTAAAGCAAAATCAAATAATTCTCGGCCTAAAATCACTTCACGCAAAATATTAAAAGCAACGGCGGGTTTAGCATAGGCATTTTTACCTAGCTTTAACACACTGTCTGACTGTGTCATTATTGGCACTTGAATATCTGACTTCATGTAATCAACAATATCACGTGGCTCAACCCCCCACGGAATCTTATGATCCCACTCTCGACCGGCAATGCCATCGATAAAACTATTAATCCCTTCATCCATCCAAGTCCATTGACGTTCATCTGAATTAATAATCATTGGAAAGTAATTGTGTCCTACTTCGTGCATGACTACGCCAATTAAAAATCGCTTTTCACTGAGTGTGTAAGTACGCGAAGCATCTTTATGCCAATTAGTACGCGGGCCATTAAATGTGATCATGGGATATTCCATACCACCAACCGGTCCATTGACACTAATAGAAACTGGATACGGGTAATCAAATGTAAAACGCGAGTACACGGCCATCGTGTGAACAATCGTTTCAGTTGAGTATTTTTTCCACAAATCTCCGCCTTCCTTCGGATAATAAGACATTGCCATAACTAACGGCTGTTCTTCACCACCTTGATGATAGCCTTTGGCATCCCAAATAAATTTACGCGAAGAAGCCCAGGCAAAATCTCTGACATTACTCGCTTTGTAGTGCCAGGTTTTTTGTTTGCGAGTAACCGACTTTTCATTTTCCAAAGCTTCTTGTTCTGTGACAATAAAGACAGGTCTTTTAGCATCTTTGGCTTTATTTAGCCGCTGGCGTTGCACTGCGGTTAACACTTTATCGGGATTTTGCAATTCACCGGTCGATGCAACAATATGATCGGCCGGCACTGTCATTTTGACATCATAGTCACCAAATTCCAAAGTGAATTCGCCGCGCCCTAAAAACTCTTTATTATGCCAGGCTTCATAATCAGAATAAGCGGCAACTCGCGGAAACCACTGCGCCAACAAAAAGATATCATTGCCACCCTTACGCTTATCATCAGGAAAATGTTCATATCCAGCGCGCGCAGACACGGCATTTTCTTCGACCATGTTAAAGACAAATTCCAATCGGAACTGAAACTGCTCGCCCGCTTTTAGAGGCTGCGGTAAATCGATGCGCATTTGCGCACCATGAATGACATAGTGTAGTGCTTGATTTTGACTATCAACAACTTTGTCAATCTGATAACCAAATTCATTATCAGCCATCGCATGCATTTTACGTAGCGCACCTAAACTAAGCCCTGCGGATTTACTATCACCTGATTTACGGGTTGCGGGTGAACGATCTCCCATGCCACCAAATACGACGGTCTGTTCAGCCATCGAATCGGTTTTAAATCGATTTTGTTCGAGCTGTAGCCACAAGTATTTAAGCGAATACGGCGAACGGTTATGATAGGTTATCGTTTCAGAGGCAGTAATTCGTCGCTTTTTCTCATCGAGTCTGGCGTTGATTTGATAATCAACTTTTTGCTGCCAGTATTCTTTGCCAGGTTCTCCAGCAGCATTTCGATAATCATTTGGCGTTGGCAAAATTTCATCAAGCTGACGAAATTTATCATCAAATTTCCCTTTGGTTTGTTTGACTACCCCGGCAAAAACCTGGTTTGCCAACAAAGCAATAGAAAAAGTAAAGAACATGAAACAGATTACTTGCATCAACGATAACTGACTCCCCCAACTGATAACCGGATAAGACTTGTTATTATTTTGCAAGATAGACAGCTTTAATTTGCTGTTAGTGTTTTGAGTGTTGATGTGATTAGAATTCATTATCGAGCCTTACCCCCTTTTTACGATCGGCTAACACTAAAACGCTTATCCTAAAACAGATAAACAAACAGATCTGACGACGCTGTGAAGTCATCGAATGATTACTATTATGATTGACTATTGCTATTTACTACTGTCATTTATTATTTTTCTGACTGAAATATTCAATGCTTGGTCAATCTCTGGTATTTTTGATAGCCCCAAAATTAAGGTATATCTGATACCTGCTGATTGTACCTGCTAAACATTTCTCTTTGACTGATTGAGATAACATCAAAGAACAGTTGTTTTATATATCAAACCTTTCAGCAAATCCAGTTTATGTAGGGTTATTTAATTAATTTTTTCTATATCAGAATAAACTACCTATGCAAAAAACAAACAGCCTTATGATGAAATCGAATGGCTATGAAATAAAGTAAATAAAACAACGCGATAACTTTTATTTATTCACTCATAGGGTATTTCTGCTCCATTGATTAACCACTTGCGTATTGAGAAGAACAAATCTAAAAAATATTCTTTGATATTTTTTTTTAGGTGAGCCATGCGAGTACTTATTTTAATTTTATTTTCTATAGCGGGATTTTTCAGCGGCCTGTATTTACCGAGTTCACATGCCAATGCCAATATTAATATGCCTCAATTGCCAACAACGCTCAATCTGGTAGGTCAGGCAAATTTCAGTGTACTTTGGTGGGATATTTATCAAATTCAATTGTTTACCGAGAACGGCTCATACCGTACTAATCAGTATCCACTGATTTTAAAACTCACTTATCAACGCAAAATCAGTAAAGACAATTTATTGGAAGAAACAGCTAACCAATGGAAGCGGTTTAAGATTTCTTCCGCCCAGCAGTCTCAGTGGCTGGCGCAATTAGCGGCAATATGGCCCGACGTTAACAAGCAAGATCGTATCGAGTTTTATGTTGATACCCATAACAACAGTCACTTTTATTTTAACGGCAACTACGTTGGCTCAATTTTTGATGAAACTTTCAGCCATGTTTTCAGCCAGATTTGGCTGGCTGAAAACGCCGAATACCCTCAGTTGGCCAAAGCCTTAAAGGGCATGAACTGACAGCCGATCAATTATTAATTAGCCTGACTTCACGCTGAGGGAATGGTATTTCAACTTGATGCTGTTTTAGCGTATCCCAAATCGTCTGATTGATAGCAAACCGGGCGGCATTAATCTGGTTTGATGCAACCCACACCCTGATTTCAAGATTGACACTACTATCACCAAATTCGGCAATCCCCACTAAGGGCTTTTTATGTTGCTCGACCAATGGATGTTTAGCCATGACAGCTTCCAAAATGTCACAAACCCTATTTAAGTCGCTGCCATAAGCAATGCCAACACTGAGTTCCAATAAAGTCAACGCTTTGGAGTTGTGCAAAATTTCTCCAACAATATGCTTGTTAGGAATTGTAATTTCGACACCGTCTTCGGTCACAAGAATCGTGTGTGCCAGCAAAATATCTTTCACCTGACCACTTTCGCCTTGTACTTTTATCGTGTCACCAACCACAAAAGGACGCGTTAAAATGATATTTAGGCCCGCACTATAGTTCGATAAGAGCCCCTGAACAGCCAACCCTGCCCCCAAGGAGATAGCTCCCACCGCGGCTAAAAAAGGTGCGACACTGATTCCAATCTTGTTCAAGCAGATGATGACCACCATAATGACCACCAGAATTTTGGCAAGATTTGAGATAAATCGCGATAAAGTCACATCTATGTTTTTGTTTTCACAAATTCGCAGCACCACTTTGGCGACACGATTGGCGATAAGCAAGCCAATTAATAGAACGATTAAAGCGCCTAATAATTGAAAGCTGTAATTGACAAAAAAGTTAATTACTGTATCGTAAACGGCCTGCAATTGTGCCAACTCCTGATCAATGTTTTGTTGCATAATTTCCTCATAACAGCTTGAAACTGGTGCTAATTAATAGTCAGCTAATAATTGCCAGCCACCCTCAATATTAATGTGTCACTCTTCAATAATCGGTAGCAATTAATAGCATTTAAATTATAAGAATATTTTTTTTTATATTTTAAAATCTTAAAGTTGTTTCAACTCATCAATATTTTATTAAACAGTCACCGGGATTTGGTGATTTTAATTCAAAAACACACCTGTTTTTTGACTTTCACCTTCACCTAGAGGTTTAGTCAGTGCACCAATAATACATTAAAATTCAATACGTTAGAAACAAAATCATTCAAATATTTATCATCTCATATTTTCAACTTAAAGAACTCACAGCAACCTGCTCCACAGAAAACAACAACCCGTTAATATTGTACTAAACTAAATAGAAACATCAGCCAATTGTCTTCGGGTATAACACCGTTAAGCATTTAGCATATTAAAAGGTATAAAGTTAAAGCGGTTAATTAATTTGAAGAATATTTCTATGAAATCGAATCCGCGGGTTACCAGTTTAAGTGTCTTCTTGGCCACACTTTTTATTTCATTTTTTCCGTAAATAAAAAGTGAGTGTCGAATGCAGCATCCGAATCTTCCAAAAGACGAAAAACAAAGAATTGAAGCTTTACATTCCCTTTCAATTCTCGATACGTTACCAGACAAACGTTTTGACCGCTTCACTTTACTTGCCAAACAAATTTTTAATGTTGATATCGCGCTAATCTCACTTGTTGATATTGATCGTCAATGGTTTAAATCAAAACAAGGATTAGATGTTGAACAAACTGGACGAGACATTTCATTTTGTGGCCACACGATTCTTAACGATACTATTTTTTATGTCAGTGATGCCAGTCAAGATGAAAGATTTGCCGATAATCCACTGGTAACCGATAAGCCCAATATTCGATTTTATGCCGGTGTGCCGCTTCATACTGCACAAAACTATCGCATTGGTACCTTGTGCATCATCGACTCAAAAGCCAGAGAGCTGACGCCGAATGAAATGGCTACATTAGAAAATCTAGCCAACTGTGTCGAACATGAAATCAACCAGTTAGAGTTTCTCGAACAAAAAGAAAGCCTCAAGCAAAACCAACAGCTCACTAACGCAATTGCCACAGCCCAATCTGAATTTATTACAAAAACCAGTCGACGCTCAGCGTTTGAAAGCTTACTGGAAAACCTGCTTGATTTAACCCACAGTGAATATGGCTTTATTGGCGAAGTATTGTATGACACCGTCAACTCACCTTATTTAAAAACCTACGCAATCACTAACATTGCCTGGAATGATGAATATAAAGCCATGTATGAAGAAGGCATCGAAGAAGGGCTCGAATTTACTAACCTCGACTCCCTTTTTGGTCACGTGATGAAAACTCATGAAGCGATTATAGCAAATAATCCCAAAGACGATCCTCGAGGTTGCGGTATACCTGAAGGGCACCCCGATTTAAATGCATTTTTGGGGGTTCCGGTCATGCATGGCGAACGAATGGTGGCGATGATAGGGTTAGCCAATCGCCCCGGCGGCTATTCAGAACAACAAATCGATTTCTTGTCTCCATTTTTATCCACCATAGCGCAATTATTACAGGCTGCCCGTTTACAGCAAAAAAATCACGAAAGTGAGAGGCGACTCAGGGCCATTATTGAAGCGACCAATATTGGCACCTGGGAATGGAATGTACAAACTGGCGATACGGTGTTTAATGAACGTTGGGCCGAAATTGTCGGCTATACGCTCGAAGAGTTGGCACCCGTTAATATTGAAACCTGGATGAGTCTGGCGCATCCAGATGATTTAAAAGATTTGGATAAAGTATTAAACCAGCACTTTGATGGTGAATTGGATTTTTACGAATTCCAGTGCCGTATGAAACACAAAGCCGGTCATTGGGTTTGGGTACACGATCGCGGACAAGTCTATACCTGGACCAGAGACAATAAGCCCTTATTGATGTACGGTACTCACGCTGATATCACTCATGCAAAAAATGCGGAAATGTTGCTTAAAGAGTCACGCAAAGAGCTACAATCATTTTTTGATTTATCACTTAACTTTTTATGTATTGCCAATACTTTAGGTTATTTCGAAAAAGTTAACACCACGTTTATTAAAGCGCTGGGTTATGATGAGCAAGAATTGTTATCCGTTCCCTTTATTGAATTTGTTCACCCTGATGATATTGACAAAACCTTCAACAAAATAAAAAATCTCGCTAAAGGCATTCCGACGACCTCTTTTGTCAATCGGTATCGATGCCATGATAATCACTACATAACTCTACTTTGGAACTGTGCGCCCGATGTAACCACCGGTAAAGTTTATGCAACCGCAGTAGATATTACCAATCAAAAAATTCATGAGCAGGCACTGCGCGATCAGGCGGAACACACACTGGCAATTTTAAATAATATGGTCGATGGTTTAATTACCATTGATGAACACGGCATTATTGATTCGGTTAATCCCACCTCAGAAAAAATCTTTGGTTATACCATTCAAGAGATGCAAGGCCAAAATATAAAAATGCTGATGCCAAGCCCTCATCGTGAAAATCACGATGATTATTTAAAAAATTACCAAAATGGCGGTATTCCTAAAGTCATCGGTTTTAATCGCGAAGTTGAAGGTCGGCGAAAAAATGGCACGTTGTTTCCAGTAGAACTCGCGGTTTCAGAAATCACTCGTTCGGGCAAACCCATGTATGTAGGATTATTGCGAGATATTTCAGAAAGAAAACGTATCGATAAAATGAAAACGGAATTTGTCTCTATTGTCAGTCATGAATTGCGTACTCCGCTGACTTCAATTTCAGGTGCACTCGGGCTTGTTAATGGTGGTGCACTCGGCGAAGTACCCGAAGGAATAAAAAACATTCTGACTATTGCGCAAAATAACAGCCTGCGCTTAACTTATTTAATTAATGATCTGCTTGATATGGAAAAACTGGTTGCTGGAAAAATGCATTTCGATATGCAACACTTTCTCCTGAAAGCTTTACTAGAAAATGCCGTTGAAGCCAATCAGCCCTATGGCGCCAAAAAGAACATCTCTCTGGTGATATCTCCAACAGTGCCCGATGTGTTAATCAGCGTCGATAATAATCGTTTTATGCAAATATTATCGAATCTGTTATCCAATGCCGTTAAATTTTCGCCACAAAATAATTTAGTAACGATAGATGCCATGCAAATCAGTAATCGTGTTAAAATCACTGTCAGCGATAATGGTCCGGGAATTCCTAAAGAATTTTACCCGCGTATTTTTAAAAAATTTGCCCAGGCAGACTCTTCCGACTCTCGTAAAAAAGATGGAACAGGATTAGGACTCGCCATAACTAAAGCTTTGGTCGAACGAATGAATGGCAGCATCGGTTTTGAATCGACTGAAGGTAAAGGAACGAGTTTTTATTTTGTATTACCAACACTGCAAACCAATAAACAAATATCAGGCAACCAGGAAGTTTCAAGCAATCAAATTAATATTCTGGTCATTGAGGATAATCCCGATGTCGCTGAACTACTGAGCTATATTTTAATTGACCACCATTATCATGTTGATGTGGTATATAGTGGAGAATCAGCATTAGAAGCTATCAAACATAAATCTTATGACTTAATAACCATAGACTTGTTTTTACCCGGCCTGTCTGGTGAGCAAGTTATTGGGCAAATCAGAAAAAATGCCAGCACCAAAGTAACCCCAATTATTATTATCACCGCCCATTATGAAAATATTCACAACATTATCAGTCAGCACAACAAGTTAATCAGCTGGATCAGCAAACCAATCGATCAATTTCAATTAATTAAAAAGGTTAAACATTTGCTGGACACCGCCAGCAAGCCTTCATTAAGAATTTTGCATATCGAAGATGACACCGCTTTTCATCTAGTTATTAAACAAATGGCGGGAAGTGATTATACATTGCGTCACGCAGAAGATTTAAAAACGGCTAAACTACTTATCAATCAAGAAATATTTGACATCGTTTTGGTCGACGCAGAATTGGCTGAAAGTGGTAACCACCTGATTATTGAGCAATTAAAAAGCGCTCAACATGTACCAGAAATCATTCTGTTATCAGCCAAGGAAGTGCCTGTTGAACTCAGCAAACAGGTTGACAGTGTCTTATTAAGATCGAAAATTTCGCCACTGGAAATTAAAGCAATACTTAAAAAACACACCATTCTTAAACAAAATAAGGAGAAGCTCCATGAGTAAACTACAAAAAATACTGTATGTTGAGGACGAAATCGACATTCAAAAAGTTGCTCAATTAGCTTTAGAAATGGTAGGTGCGCTAACGGTCAAAGTGTGTTCATCAGGAGAAGAAGCCTTGCAGGAAGCTGAAAGTTTTGCACCGGATATGATATTGCTTGATGTGATGATGCCCGGCATGGATGGTCCTACCACACTAAAAGAATTGCGAAAAATCTCAACATTGACCCATATTCCGGTTGCATTTATGACAGCAAAAGTACAACCTTCTGAGATTGAACATTTTAAATCACTCGGCGCATTGGATGTGATCGCTAAACCATTTGATCCAATGGAATTATCTAATCACGTTCAGAAAATTTGGGAATCCAGGAATGGCTGAACTGTCAAAAGAAGAACTCATACAACAAAAGCTAGATAAGCTTAAGGCGGACTATTATGCTCATTTACCTGACGAAATCGATCAGTTAATTGCCTTAACCAAAAAATTGAAAAATGAAGAATCCAGTCGTGAAAAATTTCATGAACTACACGTACGCTTACATAAGATTACGGGTTCGGCAGGTACCTTTGGCAGTAATAACCTGAGTGCTCATGCACGCAAACTCGAGCGCAAAGTAAAAAACTGGTTGCAAGATCCTCTCAGCGAAATTACACGCGATGAAATTAAGCTTTTTATTACAACTATTAAGCAGTTGAAAAAAGACTTAAATAATGAATTAAACCACGTCAATAAACACAAATTTTCATTAGTCCCTTCCAATACGGGACCTGCCCCATCAAAAACCTACAATATCTGGATTGTCGATGATGACACTTTTTTGGTTGATGAACTTTCTTATCAGATCGAATCATTTGGCTATAAAACACGAAAATTCAACAAGCTCTCAGCACTCAAACTTGCCTTAAAATCGAATGAGCCAGACTTGATTTTACTGGATGTTATCTTTGAAAACGACGAAAAATCCACCGACTTAATCAGCCTGATGCCAGAGCTCAACAGCAGCCGCTCGCCAATTATATTTATGTCGTCTACTGATGAATTTGATACTCGAATTAAAGCCGCACAAATCGGTGCGCAAGGCTTTTTTATCAAACCTCTTGATGTTCCCAGTTTAATTAATCGCGTTGTTCAACTGTTTGAGCGCAAACGAGCCCCTGCTAAACGTGTACTGATCGTCGATGATGACAAACGCTTGGCAGAACATTATCGATTAGTTTTTGAATCGGCAAATATCGAAGCCGAAATTTTAGAAAACCCGACAGAAATTATTAATAAAGTAAATCAGTTTCGTCCTGAGTTAATTTTAATGGACCTGTATATGCCAGACTACTTTGGACCGGATTTGGCCGGTGTCGTCAGACAATACGAAAATTGGGCAAGTTTACCGATTGTATTTTTATCTTCAGAAACTGATCTTGATAAACAAATTGATGCTATGCAGTATGGTGCAGATGACTTTTTAACCAAACCCATCTCGGACAGTCAACTACTTTCTGCTGTGCGCAGCCGGATTAATCGTGCGCGGCAGTTAGAAGCATTAATATCCAGAGACAGTTTAACTGGGTTATTAAAGCATTCGTCTATCAAAGATGCGGTAGAAAATGAAATTAGTCGAGCACAGCGCAATCAATCATCGGTGAGTGTTGCCATGCTCGATATTGATTCATTCAAACAGGTTAACGATACCTATGGTCATGCCACAGGTGATGTTGTGATTTGTGCCATTGCCATGTTATTACGTCAAAGACTCAGACAATATGACATTATTGGCCGTTATGGGGGCGAAGAGTTTGTCATTATTTTGCCAGAGTGCAGTCTACAGCAAACTTTACAAATATTAGATGACGTCAGACAACGCTTTTCAACAGTTAAATTTCGTCATCAAGATAGTGAGTTTTGTTGTACCATTTCTATTGGTTTTGCCATGAACACTGACTTTCCCGGTCGCAATGGTTCTGAATTACTAATTCAAGCTGACAATGCACTATATTATGCCAAAAGAACGGGGCGCAATCAGACCATTAACGCCCACCAATTAACTGAGATGAGCGAGAGTTATGAATAAAATAGCAATCGCTTTGCTATGTGAATGAGAAGCATGATCTGATGAACAATAATCCAGAAGCATTTCATCATTTGCTGGATCAAATACGCAATGATTTTTTGGTTGAATTACCAGAACGCTGTGACTACCTTGAAGATCTCACTTTTCAATTAGAAAAAGAACCTGACGATAAAAAAATATTTAACGAAATTTTTAGAGCCGTACATAGCTTAAAGGGTTCTGGCGGGATACACGGTTTAACCATATTAACTCGACTATGTCATCAGTTTGAAAACTTACTCAACTTATTCACTAACAAAAGCCAATTAACTGAATCAGTTATCTCCAGCATTTTTACTTTTATCGATCTCATTCGACAAATCGCAACGCTCAGTTTAACCGAAAAAAAACCTGACTTTTCAGCGCTGGAAATTGCAATCGAGCAGATTATTTCGCGCCATTTTCATCGCGAGAAATCAGGTTTTGTGATTGAATCTTCACCAATGATGGCCAGTCTATACCTGCAAACACTTGAAAACCTCCCCATACATTTACGTGTTAGTACAAATGGGCTCGAAGGCTTAACTGTTTTACTACGCGAGTCTTTTGATTTTATTATTGTTGGTAAAGAGTTAAATGAGTTAAATGGTATTGCACTCATCGCGGCATTAAGATATTCACAATCGCAAAATGCTAACATTCCAGCCTTATTTGTTACCAGCAAATACTCAAAAAACCTCGATGAACTATCAACAACAACGGTCATTCAAAAAGACCAGAATCTTGCAGATAATCTTTATCAAGCGGTTGAAAGTATTATTAGCTAATTAATAATTTTTTAATCCAGAGAATACAATTATTCTCAATCCTTTTCGGCTTTTAGATAAAATTTCTATGAAAGCCAACTATCAGGTAATGATTTGGAATAACCACTTGACTTGCCAACATATTACGCTTGATTTTTTACTATTCCAAACTAGGCTAAGTAGATGATAAGAAATATCTGACAGCTTCTGTGTAACAACGCTGACTTTGATCGAGTCAAAACGTTAAGCTAAAACTAAATATTGTCGTAACAAGGAATAAGGATTGAACATAGCCGATAATGGAACCCAAACTGTCGCTCGCACAATCAGAAGTCCCGATTATCTACCCCAATAATCCCAAAAGTTGGATGAAGGTAGCCAGCCAGTGTATCGCTATAGCTAACTCTGGTGGTGGCATTTTGCGACTACAGCTTCCTTCCGATGCAAATCCAACCAGCTTATTTAGCCGCTTTACCAAGAAAATCAGTCAACTCACGACTGCGCTAGAATATACCGCAATAGAAGATTGCCAATCGCTAATTGACCATATTCCTTCACATACGCGAGAATTCAAAGTCGCCAAAGTATCGAAAAACGCACAAGAGCTAATACTGAAAATTTATCCTACGCTTGCCACTCTGACATCGACCATTGATGCAAACAACCATTATGCGCCTTCTCCTGATGTGGCCGTTGATAGCTGCAAACAAGGTCTGTTTGATCTATTGGCAGGAATACAGTTTTCTCCTCAACCTTATCTAATGCTTGATAGCAAAGGAGCAATAATTAGTTTAAATATTGCTTCAAAAAACTTACTGGGGATTCATCAAGATCCCCCCTACGACTTAACTTTTCATGACTTTTTACTCGATCAATCAGCAGAAAATTCATTTGAAAAAATCAGCGCCTATATTAGTAACCGACAAGTTTGGCAAGGCACATTGCAATTACAAGATACAATACAACAAACAATTCCAGTTGAAATTAGTATGACGCCTATCTGGCATGGAGAAAGCACACCTAATCGATTATTTGTTCAACTGAAAGATAGACGTAATGAAATTGCCAATGAACAACAATTAAAAAGACTGGCGTTTTATGATCCAACAACCGGATTAGCAAATCGAGCATTACTGAAAGACCGACTAAGTATGGCACTTGCCAGTCAACGCAGACAACGTCTTTATGGCGCATTATTATTTATTGATTTAGATCATTTTAAACAAATCAATGATGTACATGGACACAGCGAAGGTGATGCGGTATTAAAAAAATGTGCTACTCGTTTATTAAAAAACTTAAGACAAGATGATACGCTGGCAAGAATTGGCGGTGATGAATTTGTTGCCTTATTACTTGGATTTGGCGCTAGCTTTTTTGCTGCACAAATTCAAGCCAAAGCGATTGCTGAAAAGTTGCTCGCCTCATTAGACAAGCCTTTAGTTGTCAATGGTCATCAATATTATATTCAAGCCAGTATTGGCATAACCCTTTTTCCCAAAGCGCTGGAAACAGCCGAAGACTTATTGCGTGAAGCAGATACCGCCATGTATGGAGCAAAAGCAGCAGGCAGAAACACTGTATTAGTTTTTGAATCATCCATGTATCAAGCAGTCAGAAAGCGATTTCGTATTGAACGAGAACTACGCGAGGCCATTCGGCAAAAACAATTCGAACTTTATTTTCAACCACAAGTTGACGATCATCATCAAATTTCTTCCTGGGAAGTTTTAATTCGCTGGAACCATCCACAACAAGGCGTGGTTTCACCGATGGAATTTATCAGTATTGCGGAAGAAACTGGACAAATCATTCCCATTGGTGATTGGGTACTCGATAAAACCTGCGAAATACTCGGACAATGTGAGCGAGCCGGAAAGCCGGTGGCGCTTTCTGCCAATATCAGCGCACGCCAATTTAAAGATACACAATTTGTTGGCAATCTCAAAAAACACATTCGCCATCATCAAATTGATGCCAATAATCTCACACTTGAAATGACTGAAAGCTTATTGATAGAAGATGCCACAGCAACCGCCGAAACAATGCATGAACTGGCAAAACTAGGTATTAACTTTTCAATTGATGATTTTGGTACGGGTTATTCGAATTTAAAATACTTACGTCAACTGCCGCTAAAAGAATTAAAAATTGATAAGTCATTTATTCAAAATATTTGCGAGAATAACAACGATGCTGCCGTTGTCAAAACCATGTTATCTCTGGCAGCACATCTGAATTTGTATGTAGTCGCAGAAGGTGTTGAAGAAAAGCGGCAATCACAGTTTTTAAACAAACTTGCGAAAATTAAAATGCAAGGCTATCTTTTTGGTAAACCCATCCCAACCAGTATTTTTCTCAATCAATGGTTGCAAAACTATAACAAATTGCGAGATGTCCCTTGACAAGTGAATTTAAAAAACAGCTCTCTCAACTCACCGCCGATTTTAAACAGGAAATCCCGCTCAGGCTCTCGGCAATTAAACAGGAATACCAACTGATCAATCCAAAAAAATGGCACGCAGGCGCGGAGAAAAAACTGTATGCACTGCTGCACAAATTAGCAGGTACGGCGGGCACGCTGGGATGGCATGCATTATCGGAAGCCTCTTCAGAATTATTAAAACAATTATCACAAATTTCGGCACAAGCAACACCCGATTTAAGCATGTGGGAAAAAATAGGCTTAACCATTTTCGATTTAGAACAAATTGCTGAAATTCAAGTTATCAAGCAGCCAGATGAACTTGAGATGGAATTTCCATCAACAGTTGGCCAACTTATTTTTATTGTTGATGATGATAATACACTGACCGAATTGCTGGCGAACACGTTACATAATAAAGGATACATCACCGAACAGTTTAATTCTCCCGATGACTTTGCTCAAACTTGTCGCAATGGACACTATCCCGACTTGGTATTAATGGATATGGATTTTCCTGATGGTGCTTTTGCTGGCGGCGAAGTCATTGCGCAGTTGCGCCACGAACTAGACATTCATTTACCGTCTATCTTTATTTCCAAGCACGACTCCATGGAATCCCGTTTAACTGCATTTCGAGCAGGTGCCAGTCGGTATTTACTTAAACCTGTTAACCTTGAACAATTATGTCGCCTGACCGATGAGTTATGCACGCCCTGTGGTGAAGATCCTTATCGAGTCATGGTAGTTGATGATGATAATTACACACTCCATGCCTTTGTCATTGCCTTAGAAGCGGCAGGTATGGTAGTTGAAGGTGTCAATAACCCGTTAGAAGTACTTGATCGCGTCAGATTATTTATGCCCGATGTATTACTACTCGATGTGTATATGCCAGAAGCAACCGGCCCTGAAATTGCCGCAGTTCTGCGCGAAGAAGAGCAGCTTTCCTGGTTACCAATATTATTTCTTTCGGTTGAAACCGATCCATCAAAACATGCACTGGCTTTAGCCCACGGTGGCGATGACTTTTTAATGAAGCCGATACAACCAAACTACTTGCAGGAAGCCGTTAAGGCCAGAGCCTGGCGAGCACGTCGAAATCGTCAGTTAATGCGCGCAGCTCTCGCTACGCTATAATAAACCACTTATCGACAATCACGCTTCGCACTCGTAGAGAATATTAACACCCTAAAGATATTAACACCCTATTGAAAAGTGAGCTACGGACGTAACGCCTGACGACCACGAGCAATCGCCACACAACCCGAACGAACAATTTCAATAATATCGCTTTGGCGTTTAATCGATCGAATAAACGCATCGAGTTTTTCTTTTTTCCCCGTTAGTTGTACGGTATATAGCTGATTGCTGCAATCAACAATCTGACCACGAAAAATATCTGCGGTACGTACAATTTCTTCGCGTGCATCTGGGGTTGTTGCATTAATTTTTACAAACATCAGCTCTCTGGCAATATGCACTTCTTTAGAAAGCTCTGCAACTTTTAAAACATCGACTAATTTGTTGACCTGTTTGGTAATTTGCTCAATGACACGATGATCACCTGTGGTGGCAATGGTAATTCGCGAGAGTGAATCTTCTTCAGTCGCCGCCACCGTTAAACTTTCAATATTAAAAGCGCGCTGCGAAAACAAACCAATTATTCGAGATAATGCACCTGGCTCATTTTCTAATAAAATAGATAATACTGTTTGTTGCATCAGGCTTCTACTCCTTTGGCTAACCACATTTCGTCAATTGCCCCTTGTCGTTTTTGCATCGGGAAAACATGTTCATGCTCTTCTACCTGAATATTAAGCAGTACTAATCGATCTTTCATGGCAAAAGTTTCTTTAATTGCATCATCCAATTGATCAGGAGAGGTTACCTCTATGCCCACATGACCATAAGCTTCTGCCAGTTTGGTAAAGTCCGGTAATGATTCCATATAAGAATGCGAGTGGCGTCCCCCATAATCCAAATCCTGCCACTGCTTTACCATCCCCAGATTACCGTTATTCAACAAAATTATTTTCACCGGCAAGTTATATTGCAAACAAGTCGATAACTCTTGAATATTCATTTGAATAGAGCCATCTCCGGTAATACAGGCAACATCGGCATCGGGGTATGCCAGTTTAACACCCATTGCTGCAGGCAATCCAAATCCCATAGTGCCTAATCCACCCGAATTGATCCATTGTTTAGGTCGCTTAAATGGGTAATATAATGCGGCAAACATCTGGTGTTGACCTACATCCGATGTTAAAAAAGCTTCACCATTCGTCGCCTTGTAAACCGACTCAATAACCTGTTGAGGCTTGATTATTTTGCTATCATTTTCATAAGCCAGACATCGTCGTTCTTGCCATTGCTTGATTTGTCCCCACCACTGAGCAACCGCCGCAGTGTCTTGCTGAATACTTTCTTTATCAAGTTGATCAAGAATTTGCTGAATAACAATATCTACTGAGCCAACTACCGGAATATCTGCTTCAATGGTTTTTGAAATAGAAGATGGATCGATATCAACATGAATAATTGTTGTATCAGGACAAAACTTGCTGGTGTTATTTGTCACACGGTCATCAAATCGCGCACCCAACGCTAAAATCACATCGGCATGTGCCATTGATTTATTGGCTTCCAGTGTTCCATGCATACCTAACATCCCCAAAAAGTTAGGATGTGTACCAGGAATCGTTCCCAATCCCATCAGTGTATTGACCGATGGCGCATTGAGTTTTTCAACCAACTTAACCAGTAATTCAGACGCATTGGCAGCAACAATCCCGCCCCCTGAATAAATAACGGGACGCTTGGCAGCCAGTAGTTGTTGTGCCGCTTTTTTAATTTGCTTGGAATGGCCCTTAATAGTTGGGTTATAAGAACGCATTTTAATTTCTTTAGGTAAATGATAAGGATACTTTTCTTTAGGGTTCAACTTATCTTTAGGTAAGTCAACAACAACAGGGCCGGGTCTTCCTGATTTAGCCAGGTGAAAAGCTTTGGCAATAACACTGGGGATTTCTTCCGCTGAGCGACAGCTGAAGCTATGTTTAACAATGGGGCGTGAACAGCCAATAATATCTGTTTCCTGAAACGCATCATCACCAATCAAGTGTGTTGCCACCTGTCCAGACAAAATAACCATCGGGATCGAGTCCATATAAGCCGTTGCAATACCGGTAACACAATTAGTCGCTCCTGGTCCCGAAGTCACCAAAACCACACCGACTTCATTTGTTGAGCGGCTGTAGCCATCTGCCATGTGTGTAGCAGCCTGTTCATGGCGAACTAAAATATGCTGGATTTCTGGATGCTGATATAAGGCATCATAAATATCTAGCACCGAACCGCCTGGATACCCAAACAGATATTTCACATTTAAATCTTTAAGTGTTCTAACTACCATTTCTGCGCCAGAGCACATTTCTGGTGCAGTTTTTCCTGAAGTTTTCTTATTCGAAGCCGCCTTGCCTGAATTTGCTTTCTCTGAAGTCATTTTGATTTCCCCCAACCAATCAACTGAATCACCTTAACACCCTCACTCACACCTGTTTTTACCAATCAACTCGCTAATCATCATCTATCAGCATGACAGCCGACTCAATGTCTGGCCGTAAAAAAACCCCCGGTTCTTGCGAAGCGGGGGTTTTTGAATACTTGAGTTTTTCTAAGATAACGCAAATCCCCGCTGTGAACTGACGCTCACGACGAGTACGAGTACGACGACTACGAATTGTGTAAAAGACGAAATGCTCATGAAATACGTTATCTGTTGAAATCTGCCCCGATTATTCTATTCAGCCCCGCATAGGTCTACTAACTAAAAGCTATATAGCAGTCAAATGAGCATCCTGCAAGAGCTTGTTACGTAACGGAAACTGAGATTTATCCGATTTTATTAGGAAGTTATTGAAATTTAGGGACATTTAAACCAATTCGCGCTTTGTTCGATTATATATTAATTTTTTTTGACAATGCCGTCTCATTGCAAAGCTTGGCAGGCTATCCATCTAACTTGTGGCATCACCTCTATCGCCCGCTCTACACCTTATTCATTTGCCCAATGAGCTTCATCAATCAAATGAATCATAAAACACTAATACTCAGGTAAAAACTCAAACCGGGGAATGGTTGCCGCTTGAGTTTCCCACTGCGCTTTACTGGCATTAAATAAATGTGCATCAGGTAATTGGTTTAGTTGCCCGTCAATGCAACCGGCAGGAACAACAACACTATGAATATTGGGTTGTTTACTGGGTATTGCCGAGCCACAAACACCACAAAAGCTTTTCATATGGTGCGTACCCATTAATTGAAATTGCTTTACTTGTTCTAGCCCACATTGCCATTCCAACTCTGCAGCCGAGAAAAATAAATTGGCGGCATGTGCCGAACCACTATCTTTTTGACAATAGTGGCAATGACAAAGATAAAACTTTTCCAGCTTACCGCTAATAGTGAAACTGACAGAACCACACAAACATGAACCATTTAATTGCATAACTTAATTACCTGAAACTCACTGACGGAACAAGCCATCTATCAACAAATCACTAATATCAAATGACCGGAATAAATGAACTTTTGTATGCCTTTATTGACCGCTTAAGATAATCCATTGCTATCTGAACGGATTGTAATGAATCTATTTTAACGACCAAACGCTTATTGCTTAATTTTGCAGATTTATTTTTCCGTTGTCTGGCTTTTCTATTATTTGATGTTATAGCACTTATTGTGGCTCAACCAGCACCTTATGCATAATATAGCTATCAACCAACCCCAAACGTTTATGATAATACGCATTGGGAATGGTACCAATTATAGCGAAACCTAATTTTTGCCATAGTTTCACCGCAACGTCATTGGTTGAAATGACAGAATTAAATTGCATGGCAGTAAATCCAGATTCAATGGCAATTTGCTGCGAGTGTTCACAAAGCCGCGTGGCAATTCCCTTTCCTCTAGCCTGTTGATCAACCATATATCCACAATTACTGATATGCTTGCTGGGTCCGGCCGCATTTGCTCGAATATAGTAAGACCCAAGTACCTTGTCGTTCTCAATATAAGCGAAAGATTTGAGTGGCGATTCACACCACAACGTATAAGCATTGTTTAAGCTCATATCAGGATCAAAAGCATAGGTTTCCTGCGCCTGAATAATCGATTGAAAACAAGGCCAAAAACTTTCAAAATCCTGCCGCGTCATTTCTCTAATTGTTTTGTTAATCATTTTGGTTACTTGCTTGTTAAATATTGGTGGGTCATCATCTTTTAACAGGGTTTTATGTCTGTTTGTTTATTTTTATCACTTGAAAAAATAGAAAAAAACCCCAAACATTAGTCGGTTTAGCTTGCAGGTAAGTTTCTAACCAGTATCTTTCTAAATCGTGGTGTATTTCTGAAACGATAAAAAATAATGTTTCAAACCGTTTTGACCAAATCCATCTGGCAACCCCGGTTAGCCAAACAGGTTAGACAGAATTGACTCATTAACTCGCCACCTTTAGAAAAACCGAGTTAGTTTAACGAAAAATCAATTGTTACGGTAATTTTTAACCATCACCAATTGAGTGACTAAAGCGTCAATCAACTTCAAAGGTTAACGCACATAACAACCTGTTGGCTTTTTTGACAACAAGATTAAACAATAAGCAAACGAATAAAATAAACAGGAGGATATCGATGCTCGAAGTCAACCAACTTACTCGATGGTATGGCAAATTTAAAGCCGTTGATAGTGTCAACTTCTCAATAGGTAAAGGTGAAATTGTTGGTCTACTGGGACACAATGGTGCGGGAAAGACCACTATTATGAAAATGCTCAGCGGCTTTCTTGAACCCAACGCCGGATCCATCAAGATTAATCAAATCGATATCACCAGCAATTTAAAACAAATTCAACAGCAAATCGGCTATTTGCCTGAAAATCTGCCGGTTTATCCCGAAATGAGTGTTGCCGACTATCTTGACTATGCGGCGCAATTAAAAGGATTAAATCGTCAGCAAAAGCAACAGGAATTAAAACGAGCCATCAAAGCCACCGAACTTGCACCCAAATTACTGGATCCCATCGCGACATTATCGCGTGGATATAAACAACGGGTCGGTGTCGCCCAAGCAATTTTGGGCCGTCCAAGTCTGTTAATTTTAGACGAACCGACCAATGGCCTAGACCCAACTCAAACAGAACATATGCGAGAATTAATTCGAGAGATTGCTAAAGAGGCGACCGTTATCTTGTCGACACACATCATGCAGGAAGTTGACGCGTTATGTGATCGCGCCATTATTATTCGTCAAGGTCAATTAGCCGTTGATGCAAAACTTGATGAGCTTCGCCAAAGTCGCTCATTAAATCTAGCAACATCACTTTCGTTAGAAAAAATTCAAGCATTATTAACGCCGATTCAAGGTATTATCAATATTGAATCTGCAGGTGTAAAAGATCCACAGCAAACCGAAGTTTTACACTATGTGATCCATTTAACAACAACAGCTAATTTAACCAAACTATCCAGCACAATCGCCAAGCAAGTTATTTCAGCAGGCGCTGATTTATACACAATCAGCCAACAACATATCGATTTGGAAACACTATTTCGCCAAGTTAACCAAGGTACTTTAAGCAAGGAGGTTAAACATGCTGCCTAATAATGCCAACACCCTGATCCGCCGGATTGCAGCCAAAGAAATCGCATTATTTTTTGCTTCGCCAATTGCTTATTTATTTTTAGCCACATTTGCCGCAGTCACGTTATTTACATTTTTTTGGGCCGAAGCTTTTTTTGCTCGTAACATTGCCGATGTCAGACCATTATTTGAATGGATGCCATTGTTGTTAATCTTTTTATCCAGCACCTTAACCATGCGCTTATGGAGTGAAGAAAGACGTACAGGCACACTTGAACATGTACTGACACAACCGGTGGCTTTGTGGCACTTTGTTGTTGGTAAGTTTTCAGGATGTTTAGCTTTATTAGCTATAGCATTACTTATTACACTTCCGCTACCCATTACCGTTGCTTTAATTGGTGATCTCGATTGGGGGCCTGTACTCGCAGGCTATTTAGCAACCTTTTTACTCGGCGCCGCTTATTTAAGTATTGGGCTTTTTGTCTCAGCGCGTAGCGATAACCAAATTGTCAGTTTAATCAGTGCCGTTGCTTTATGTGGTGTATTTTATTTAATAGGTACGCCAATGATTACTGATTTTTTTGGTAATCAAAGTGGAGAATGGTTACGCTTGCTTGGTACCGGTTCTCGCTTTGAATCGATAACCCGAGGCGTTATCGATTTGCGTGACTTATATTACTATATCAGTATTATTCTGGTGTTTCTGTCTCTGAATGCTTTTGTATTAGAACGCGAGCGCTGGGCAACACTCAATACCACTCCGCATCACACAAACTGGCGAGTTGTTACCGCATTACTATTACTCAATGCATTAGGCGCAAACCTTTGGTTAGGACAAATCAACCTGTTACGTATTGATGCGACCGAAGGTAATCAATATTCGATTTCACCAGCCACTCAGCAATATCTAAATCAGCTACAAGAGCCATTATTAATTCGCGGTTACTTCAGTAATAAAACTCACCCTTTATTAGCACCACTGGTTCCTCAGCTAAAAGATCTGATTAAAGAATACGAAGTTGCAGGTCGAGGCAAAGTGTTGAGTGAAATTATTGATCCAATTAGCAATCCCGAACTGGAAGAAGAGGCTAACCAAAAATATGGCATTCAGCCGAGTCCGTTTCAGGTTGCCGACCGTTACCAGTCATCGATTGTCAGTTCTTACTTTAATATTCTCATTCAATATGGTGATGAGCATCAAGTACTCGGATTTCGTGATTTAATAGAAGTTAAATCTGGTGGCGCGACAGATATTGATGTGCAATTACGTAACCCCGAACACGATTTAACTCGTTCAATAAAGAAAGTCTTAAACAGTTATCAATCGGGAGGTAATTTATTTGACACCATTCAAGGCAAACTGGTGTTTAATGCTTACTTGTCAAATGAACAAGCTTTACCAGAGCAACTGGTCAACTTTAAGCAAGTAATTGAAAAAGTGACGGCTGATTTAAAAAAGCAAGCGAATGATTCCCTCACAATCAATATGATTGAT
Source organism: Aliikangiella maris (assembly GCF_040719265.1). Classification (NCBI taxonomy): domain Bacteria; kingdom Pseudomonadati; phylum Pseudomonadota; class Gammaproteobacteria; order Oceanospirillales; family Pleioneaceae; genus Aliikangiella; species Aliikangiella maris. The sequence goes on from NZ_JBFDAH010000022.1 coordinate 53,622, forward strand.
CCAGATGCCAACGGTGGTGCAATAGCACAACAAATTGCCGAAGATTTTGGGTTTCAACCAATGGCAACCAATCTGTTTAGTAATGATCATTTCTATTTTTATTTGACTCTGACAAAAGATGAGCAAATCGTACAAATTCCGCTAGATGATATGACCGAAAGTAGCTTTAAACGCAATCTAGAAGCCGGTATCAAACGCTTTGCCAGTGGCTTTACCAAAACCGTTGGTCTGGTTGTTCCCCAACAAGATCCACAAATGGCTCAGTTTGGTATGGCAGGTCCGCAGTTTAATTTACTCGAACAATTTATCAGCACTGACCTTAACGTAAAAAAAGTCGATTTGTCTGCGGGTCGTGTTGATGGTGATATTGACTTTTTAATTTTGATGTCACCAAAAGCATTTGATGACAAGCAACTATTCGCCATCGATCAGTTTTTAATGCAAGGAGGAACAGTATTTATTGCGACCTCTCCATTTAGTGCCAGCTTTACCGGACGTCGTCTCGCCATGTTACCTCACGAAAGTGGGCTTACCGACTGGTTAAAGCATCACGGATTGACTATCGATAATCAGTTAGTAATGGATCCACAAAATGCCGCATTTCCCGTCCCAATTACTCGCAATGTGGGCGGATTTCAATTGCAAGAAATGCGAATGCTGGATTATCCCTACTTCATCGATGCAAGAAACACTGGGCTCAATCAAGACAACCCCATTACCGCGAATCTGCCTCAAGCGACCATTGCCTGGGCATCACCAATTAAGGTTAACCAAGAGAGTCAAAACAATCGCCAAATTACTGAGTTAGTTAAAAGCTCAGCAGGAGCCTGGTTATCGGATTCAACCGATATCATGCCTAAAGTTGATGCCAACGGTGTTAGTGGGTTCAGTCCACAAGGTGAAACCAAAGAACAATTAATTGGTGTCATTAGTGAAGGTCAGTTTGATTCATATTTTGCTGGTAAACAATCACCTCTTTTATCGGCGAAAACTTCCGACACCGATGAAGAGGACTCGGCCAATCAATCTGCTTCTGATTCGGAAGACTCAGCTTCAAGCAACCAGGTTGTATCAAGCGTTATTGATAAATCAGCCGAGTCGGCAAGAATTGTTTTATTCAGTTCTAATGACTTTTTGAGCGATCAAATAATCCAAATGACGAGTTCAGCATCAGGCAGTGAATATTTATCCACCTTACAATTAGTGGCTAATAGTATTGACTGGTCGTTGGAAGATGCCGGGCTTTTAAGCATTCGCTCGCGCGGACATTTCAATCGGACGCTTCCGCCAATGGAACAAGATGCCCAAATGTTTTGGGAATATTTAAATTATATTCTGGCTGCATTTGCTTTAGCAATTGTTGCGCTTATTCAAAAGCAACGAAAACGCGCACAAAATCTGGCATATGCCCAGTTACTTTCGCATTAAGGAGTATCGAATATAATGAAACAGCTAAAATCAAAATTAAGTATACTTTTGGTACTTCAATTAGTACTGATTGGTGGGCTGTTGTTGATTAATCAGAATTCCTCTGAGCAACATCCGCAACAATCACTCATGAAATTTGTTATCAATGACGTCAATAAAATTATCATTGACGGCGAAGACAAAACGATTTCATTACAAAAAGTTGATCAACAATGGCAACTACCTGAGCTTAAAAATTTACCTGCGGAAAGCAATAAAATCACTCAGGCCTTAAACAAGTTGAGCGAGCTCAAAACCGGTTGGCCAACCACAACGACCGCCTCAGCACATCAACGCTTTGCCGTTGCCGACGATAAATATCAGCGACGTATTCAGTTATTCAAAGGTGACAATATCGTTGATGAAATTTATTTGGGCACATCACCAGGCTTTAGAAAAGTTCATGTGAGAAAACCCAGCGACAGCGAAGTTTATAGTGTTAAACTCAATACCTTCGATTTTCCGGTAAATAACAACGATTGGCTGGAAAAGTCTCTACTTAACAGTCAATCGGTCAGCAAAATTAAAGGGAATGATTTTGAGTTAGTTAAATCAGGTGAAGACTGGCAATTAGCTGATAGCCAAACCGAGAACCTTATGTTAGATGCAGAAAAAGCCTCGACACTAGCTCAGTCACTCGCTAACCTCAATGTGATAGCACTTGCCGATAGCACACCCGCATCGCAAGCGGTTACTCTTGAAGTTACCGATGAGAAAGTAACCCATCAATATCAATTTTATCAACAAGAAAGTGACTATTTTGTGGCAAGAAATGATATTGAAGGTTACTTTAAAATTAGTCAGTCCGACTTTGATACGATTACCCAAAACAAGCTGGAGAATTTACTGAAAACACCGAAACAAACTGAAGACAGCTTAACCGATACCGCTCCCGTAGAGTCAGAGCCGGTTAAAAATAATGAAAGTGACACACCTTTACTAACTAATGATTAATTAAAAAGTAAAGCTAATTTAAAGTAATATTAAAAAAGCCCAATAAAGTATTGGGCTTTTTATAGGGCACTTTCAGTTAATAATTAGCCACATCCAGGCGGCTGATAAGGTAAAACAGGTATTGTGTTAGGTACCTTTACAAACACATATTTACCCGTTGATGGGTTATAGAAAGCTTTCGTTTCTAATCGATAAATAACGGGGGCACCAAATCCACTGGAATAGTTGCATATAAACCCAGTGTAACCAGCAATAGGATTTCCTGAAGGAGTTTTAGGATAGTTTTCAGCAAACTTATAATCAAAACTAATATTATATGCCCTGAGTACATCTTTAAACTCTTCTTCAGCACAAATATTTACAAAGTTAAGACCTGGTTTAACATCAACTTTAAACTCATTTTGATCTGCCGCTCCTACATTTTGGAAGAACTCATCTAAAATTATGCCATCTGGCCCAATACTCGTTGACAGTGATACATATGCATTATATGTATGCCCTGAAAGCTTTAGCCTCATATCAAGTTTTCCATCTGGAAAAAACAATTCTATTCCAGCCCCCTGAACAACCCAATCAGCAGAAAGACTTACTCCATAAACATTAATAGTTGTCTTTAATGAACTAAAGGTTGAATTAAAGAATTTTTTTCGAGAAAGTGCATTATTTACTACAGCGTTTCTTATAGCACTTCTAGTCGCAGACTTACTAAAATAATCAAAAACACTATCAACTCTTTCATCCCCCGAACCACATTCGGTAGACGATTGAGCAGATGCCATTTGCTGGGCTCTAGCGATTAATCCACTTGGCGTCGTATTTTGATACTGCAACCACCAATCTTGAATACTTGAAACCATATTTTTGTATTCTTGACGAATAGTTCTGATATCATGTATCGCATAATTTTCATTCGCCGTTGCGGTAACGTTTATTGGCTGAAAGTATTGTTGATAAACATTAACCCGATATTTGATTAACACAGTAGAATCATCGTTAAAAAAGTACCAAGTATCAACATATAGCGGTGGCTGCGGTGGAAGGGGAGGCAAGCGCCAACGACTAGGAGGTGGTGGCTGGCAGTTTTGATAGCAAATATTTTTTTCAGGATATTTACTACCAATAGTATGTAAAATAGAACCTGTATTTAAAGAGGTCGAGTACTCCAAGTAATTAGTCGCTTTTGAGGATAAAGAAATTCCCATTAAGACGAAAAACATTATCAATTTAAACTTCATTGTTTCTTTTCTTTTATATTCCAATTAATACTGGCAATTCAGCACCAGCGAAGTAATGGCAACATAAATCAAAATATAAGAAACAAAATTTAAAATAACATTTCACACAAATAAATAATTAAATTTTAATTCCAAACAACAAAAAAATAATAAGAAAACATTGCTATTTAAAAGAAAAACAAGTATCGAAAAAAACATGAAAAATGATTTTCTTTAAAGTATTAGAAAAAATCTCAGAAGCAATTTCACTCTAGACAAGACACCTCTCGAAGGGAGAGGTGTTTTTATTTTGGGAAAATTAAAATTGATAAGTCATACTTGCATAATACATTCTTCCACTCGTATCAAACAAGCCACCTGTTGTACCAATATAGTAACTTCCGCCACCAATAAATGCTAATGGTAACTGAGGTGTTCCCTTATCAAAAACATTATTAGCACCAACATTAAAACTTAACTCATCATTAACTCGATAAGAAAAACTCATATCGGTATACCAGATTGGGGCAGTTTCATTGACACTAAGATTTTGTGTTGTTGTAGGGTAAAGTTTTTGCCCACCAACATATCTATTAGCAATCATTGCAGAGTAATTATCAGTTGAATAAGTGACATTAAAAGTACCTCTCCACTCTGGCAGAGCTAAATTACCTGACGTTTCAACTAAAGGTAAACTTGGATCGGATTGTACTTTTCTGCTCAATAGTTTTTGCCACATTGAGTTTAAACGAATTTTTCCTTCGCCTAAATCAAACCGATAGTCAAACTCAAAATCAATCCCTTCAGTGATCATTTTATTTAAGTTTAAAGTAGCAACTTCAACACTAGTGATGACACCATTGTCTTGACGAGTAATCAGATCACAGAATTGATTATCAAGTGATGCCGCTTCAATGCACTCATACATGATAGTTCTTTCACTTAAGTTACTAATTAACCCGGTAACATCTATTTCCCAATAGTCAGCCGTAAAAGAAAAACCTTCGATAAAACTGGGTGTATAAACAATTCCTGCTGTTAATGTTTCCGCCACTTCAACATCAAGGTTTTGGTTACCTTCAGAAATTAAATCGCCCCATTGATACCAGGTAAGTAAACTTTTAACGATATTACCTTGATCATCTCGCTCAAATTCAACCCCCAATGTCTCACAATTGGCTTGACCTTGCGCGGATAGCGTTGGATAGTTACTTTCAGAACATGGTTGATACAACCAGGCACCACTACTACCTTTAGGTGCAAACTGCTCATTAATATTAGGCGCTCTGGTTGCTTCTGAATTAGAAACACGGACAGTAACATCTTCAATCGGTTTCCAAACCAGCCCAACATTCCAACTGGTGCTGCTTCCTGCTTCAGTATAGTCGGCTAAACGAGCCGATAAATTAAGATCGAACTGCTCAGCCATAAAGGTGTCGGATAATAAAGGAATATTAAATTCAGCAAATGCTTCTTTAACACTATAAGTTCCAACGACTGGTTGAGAAGTTGCATAACTACTACCAATTCCTAAAGCATCAATTTGTGAAGGCGTTGTTTCACTTCGCTCCTTCCTATACTCAAGACCGGCAGACATCGCAATAGTACCAGCCCAGTTATCTACTAGATCACCACGTGTACTAAAATGGAAAACATTCTGTGTCTGTTCAGTTTCACCTGTATGATCTACCTTAACATAATCAATCAGCTCTTGTGGCATTGGCACAAATACGTTATGTGGCACACAACCATCTAAACTCACGCCATCACGGTTATATGATAGTGAGCTTGGATCAATATCTGGCAATGAAGCTCGACAAACAACTTCATTGGTATCTGGATGTATTGCAACATCTAATGCGGCATCCCATCTTCCCTGGTAGTAATCTTTAATGGTAAAATCACTGGTTGCTTTACCCATCTGGGCATAAACTTCCCAATCCCAACCAAAGTCAAACTCACCGTTAACAGCTGCGACAAGTTGAAATAAGTCGCGGTCATAATCACTACCACTGTCACCCATTTCATCAAAAACTCTAGAATAACTAAAATAGCCCAAGCCATTATCATCCATCAATGCGGCCAAATCATCTTGAATAAACGGATTATTTCGATAGATATAACCATTATAAGTTGCTTTAGGATCCCATCTAGACTGTGACTTAGACTGCGTGTATTTAGCGTCAACGAATAATTGCGTGCCCCCAAAATCATAATTGAAGGTATTATTAAGCGTAAAACGCTCAGTAGGCACGCGCAATCGATTGTAGTTATAAATAGCAAACTGCTCTCCACCAGGACCTGTTCGAGCAGAAATGATATCGGTAGCTTCATCAGGATTAATAATACCGCCTTCACCTAGTCTTATAGGACGAATAGAACCATCGGCATTGAAGGTATAACCAACGCCATCAAACATGGCAACCGTAGTTGTACTTGAGGCAAGCGAGCGACTTTGTATTGGTATTCTTAATCGATTTGGATCTTCAGGATCTGTGCCAGGCGCATTAACAAAACGCCAGTCGCCATTAGTATAAGGCCTATCTCGAGCTAAAATTTCATCACTAGTATCGTAAGAAAAGTGAGTGACGTTGTTACCTTTTCCATCGTCAAAATCGAAACCATAGGTGATGTTAGCACCTGAGTTTTCGCCATCACTTCTCGATGAAATACCGCCAAAAATATTCACTTGCATACCAGCAAAATCTTTTTTGGTAATAATATTAATAACACCAGCGACAGCATCGGCACCATAAATTGATGATGCACCACCAGTTAATACTTCGATTCTATCAATTAAGGCTGTTGGAATAGTTCCCATATCGACGGTTGAAGTTCCAGGAACAGATCCTACATGACGTCGCCCATTAATTAACGTTAATGTTCTTTTTTCACCTTGACCTCTTAAGTTCTGAGTACTAATACCAGGGGTTCCGTTAGTATTACTTGTACTAGCACCCAAGCCTGGAACCATTGATGGTAATTTATTCAAAAGTTCATTGATATTAACCGCACCACTGGCCTTGATAAGGTCTTCACCCACCACAGTTACTGGTGATGGAGAAGCAGCACCAATACTTAATATTCGGCTACCAGTAATTACGATTTTTTGTGCGCTTTCATCATCTTGTTCATTGCTGTTTTCTGCCGCTATTGCAGGCAAGCTTACCAGTGATAACGCAAGGGCAACCTGACTTGCAAGTTTGCCCAGTTTAAATTGATCTTGATTTATCCCACGTGATTTCACAACAATCCCCCATTAGATTTTGGTATTGGGTTTATCAGTTTTTTTAGAGAACTAATTTTTTATTAGTAGGCATCTATTAATTGGATTAAAAGCGCCAAGCCTATCCTAATTGAACTGTTTAAGTTTGTTACACTGTTGAATTAATGAATCGTCACTCTAATGGATTAAGCGGTAAATTTTTCGTTATCAGTGCCTTAGTAATTATCTCATTTAATATTTCCCAATAAAAAGTCGATTTAATTTATTTAAAAAAGATGATTCAAAATCAAAAAAAACAATAAACCAAACCACGTAACTTTATTTAATTAATAATGCAGTATCGTTTTATACGAGCATGGCGATAGAAAATATGGATAAAAATAGACGGACGGTTTGAACGCATATATTTTAAGAAAGAAATTAAATAAATATTCAATGATTTAAAATTGACTTAACTTAAGTAATCGATAATAAACTCAATCAAAGTAAATTCATTTATTGTACACAATGCGAATTCAATTCACTAAATTAGCGGTTACTAAAAATCTAAACTGTGGATTTTGATCTGAAGAATCGAATGGATAGCAAGTTACCAGCGTCAATCGATTTCCATCAAGTGAATATACTGGTGACACCTTATTAATATCAACAATCTGAATCTCATCGACTTCAAAATTAAATTGTTGCCCATCTTGTCGTTCAACAATAATGTGGTCTAAAGTATTGAGGTGCTGCAAAATTGAAAACTGAGTATCACGATGTGCCGCGATAAAACTATGTCCACTGTCGCCAGGTAATATTTGGGGAGTCATCATTCCGGGAGCAAATGCCAAGCTTTCGCCACTACTATCTGCGAGTACAATAAAGCTTTTTTCCCACAAATAATCTAGCGATGCCTTATCTGACAATTGCTCTTTTTTTAATATTGTCATTTTTGCAACTGGCCATGTATCAGCCCAATCCCAAGGCTTATGTTTAACGCCAGGGTTTGCTAAAGTTGCCTGCCATGCATGAATCAATAATATTTGCGCCAGTTCGGCTTTAACTCGATAGTAAGCCGGTGTTGCCAGTGAAATACTGGCAACGAGCAATAAACCAATGGCACTAAAGTTTAATACTTTTCTGATTAGCATGCGTTGATAGCCTCGCCTAAATAATTAAGACTTCTTGCTTGTAGCTAAGCGAATTAACTGAGAGCAAGCGAACAATAGAGTAGCAGCAATTAGCAACAACCAGTTTTTCGAGGGAGCAAGCCAAAAGTGAATTGACGTTTTAGCAAATTGAAAGCCGCCAAGCTGACTTCCCTTTGGCAAGATAGAAGGAACTATTTGCTCATGGAGCTTTTCAATAACACGCGCAGGGGTTTTATCAATTGCAACTAGACTGGTAAATCGGCTCACAAGATGATGTTTAATTGCAGTGTCAACAATCGTCTGCTTAGCATCGGATGGTACATTACCATGACGATGCTCATTCATAATAGATGCTATCTTTTCACGTGCCCATAATTGACTGACACCCTTTTGTTCACTTGCTGAGGATAAATTAATTGTTGTCTGCCAAATTGCGTTCGACATTTGTCCATTAATTTCCAATGCCCCATTTAAGTCACTGACTTTAGCCTTAATCCAAAGCGGTTCCCCAAGGTAGAGATCGGGGATTCGCTTAGGCCAAATTTCAGCTTGAATTCCATTTTGCCAATTAATCATTAAATTTGACATTGTGGGTGAACTAATTTGGCTAAACAACTGACGCATTTTTGATTCTGAATCCTGAGTATTCGCTACAAAAGTAAAACTACCTCGACCAAACTGAGCAGCTCGCTTCATAAAAAAGGCATTTGGTGCAGAACCAATTCCAACGGTAAATAGACGCGAATCACCTAAGTCATTTGCTATTTTTTGAAATAGTGCAGACTCATTATTAATTGCACCATCAGTTAAAAAAACAACTTGACGAATTCGATTTAATTGAGTTTCCCCTGTCAATGCCAGCTGCATGGCGGATAGCATTTCTGTACCACCTTCAGCAACTAATTCCTGCACATATGCACGAGCTTGCGCCTTAGTTTTTTGATTGACAACTTGTGCATCTTGAAAGAGACTTCGTGCATGATTATTAAAAACAATAAGATTAAAAAGCTCTCCATCATTTAAGGTATTCAATCCAAATAATAACGCTTTTTTTGCTTGCTCAATTGACTCTCCAGCCATTGAACCGGATATATCTAAAATAAAAATCAACTCTCGTGCCAAATCAATACTTTGCTCCTGTTGTGGCGGCATAATCATTAAACTCACAAATTTTTCATTTTCTATAATTTCAGAAAAAATTGCCGCTTTAGGCGCAGCACCTTGAACCGGTTTCCAGCGTATTAAAAAGTCTCTATCAGCTTTATATTGTTTTACGCTAGACAATTCAATTCGATATTGCGAATCTGAAAAAGGTAATATATCAATTTCGTGGCTATCACTTTTAATTAAATCGACAGGGACACCACTATTAAGATTTACTTGAATACTCACTTGGTTGATAGCACTATCAGGTTCTACAAATGCGGGCTGTAATAATTGCTTAGCGGGTGTTTTTGTCTGTAGCCCTTGTTCAAATGAAGAAAACTCTTCAACCAAGGTGGGTAGCGGTGTATATCGTGGCGTAATCGTCAATGGAAAACGCAGAGAAAATCCTTCAGCTAAATCGAATGTTAAATCTTGCTGATATTCAATCATCACTTCGATTGTTTCTCCTGGCGCAATGTTTGCCACTTGATTGCTAAAGATATTTGCACGTTGCTGCTCTACCAATGAAGCCTTTTTACCAGCTTTTTTTGCTGCTTCATAATTTTTTCTGGCCTGGTGCTTTTCTTGAATTTCGCCAACAATCAGTCTTTCACCTATTTTAATAGTTAAATGATCAACTGCTGACTTTTCTGGCAGAGGGAACAAATAGGTTCCTTCAACCCATTCGGTTGATGGATTAGTAAATATTTGAGTTAACCGGGACCTTGCCATCATACCGGCCACATCGATTTGAACCTGAGTATTCATGGTGAGCGCAGGAAACTCACTTCCTTTGCTGTTTTTTAATTTTAATTGCCCCCCTGCAACTTCAGAGTCTTTTGCCAGAGCAGAGAAACTAATCCCCGCGCAGCAAAGTAAAAAAATATAAAACCATGATTTATTAAATTGGAATAATAATTTTGAATTTTCCATTCTTTGACTTCCGCTATTGATATAGTTGACGCAATTATGCACTTGATGCAATTAATAAAGTCTCTATTAAGCCATAAGCTCTGGCTTTAAATCGGTGTGAATTATGAAGAGAAAGTGAAAAAATGTGGCAAAACTATGTTTGCCACCAATAACAGACCACAACGAATAAAAAGTACAATCTCCTTATAAATGAACTGAGTTTACGAATAATAATTTAACTGGGTTGATTTGCCCTTAAAGACCCAATAAGAAAATAAGGTGTATGCCAAAATAAGTGGCAGTACAATCACCACCCCATAAAATATAAAACGTAGTGAAGCAACCGATCCTACCGCCTCATTTGCTAATAATTGAAATGGAATAATATAAGGATAAAAACTGTACGCCAGACCAACTAGGCATAATAAAAACAGCGTGCCAATGCACACAAATGGAATCCAACATAATTGTTGAGAAAACTGATGTATTTTTTTCAGATAATAATCAACCCCTAAAATAAGAACAAAACAAGCTAACGGAATAAGACTTAGCCAAGAAGAAGCAAACCAACGTTCGGCAACCTGCGGATTAATCAACGGATTAACCAGGCAAACAGTTGTGATCCCGGCCATTGTGAAATACCCGGCAATACGAGTACGTTTAACGGCAAACTGCTGTAAATCATGTTCCGTTTTTAACACCAGCCAGGCCCCGCCAATGTAAGCATAAGCAGCACTTACACAAATCGCACTAAGCAGTGCAAATAAAATAGACAAAGTATGATATTGAAATCCCATGACATAAATTCCAAGCATGTAACCTTGCGAGGCAGTCGCCATCCATGAGCCTAAGGTAAAAGCTTTATCCCACCACGGTTTAAATTGACTGAGTGACTTAGCTCTAAAATCAAACGCGACACCTCTTAATATTAACCCAACCAGCAAAACTAAAACGGGTAGATAAAATTCCTTTAAAATGATGTTATGCGCTTTAGGAAATGCAATTAACAATATGCCTACCGCCAACACCAACCAGGTTTCGTTGGCATCCCAAAACGGACCAATAGAGGCTATCATTTTTTGCCGATAATCAGGATGATCGGCTGGTAACAAAATACCAACCCCTAAATCAAAACCATCAAGCAAAGCGTACATAAAAACCGCAACAGCCATCAATAAGAGAAAAATATGTGGTAGTAAACTATCGAGTAACATGTCTTTAGCCTCCTATTGCGTTGAAAGTGCTGGTTGTAGATTTTTAATTTTTAACTGCTTGTCAATTGATAATTCAGATACCTCAAACTCTTCAACAGGTATCGAACGCCGCGCTAAATAAAATACTGTTTGCAAATAAGCAATGAGCAACAAAAAGTAAACCACACAATATACTGCTAAAGAAAAAGCGACATTTTCAGGCGGGATATCAGTGACAGCTTCTGCAACGGGCAAAAAATCACTCACTAAAAAGGGTTGTCGACCAATTTCGGTCACATACCAGCCAGCCAATGTTGCCACCCACCCTGAAAAAGTCATACCAACCAGAAGACTAAGCGATAAACGGCTTAATCTTTTTTTCTGCCAAAGTCGAGCTGCACAAAACCAGCTAACCAATAGCATTAACAGACCAACCCCAAGCATAATTCGAAAACTGTAAAACACAGGTTTTACTGGCGGGTGATGTTTAAAATCATTTAACCCCTGCACTTCACCATTCAAATCATGCGTTAAAATCAAACTTGCCATACTAGGAACAGCAATTTCAAAATGATTTTTTCTTTGCGCTTCATCAGGAATAGCAAATAGTAATAGCGGCGCATTGGTCTGTGTTTCCCACACGCCTTCCATTGCTGCGACTTTTTGTGGCTGGTGTTTTAAGGTATTCAATCCATGTAAATCACCCACCAATATTTGCAGCGGAATAAGAACAGCCGCAGTATAAAGCGCAGTTTTCATTGCAACTTTAGGTGCTGCTTTTTGATCATTTTTTAATAATCGATAGGCAGATAGTCCTGCAATTAAAAATGCAGCCGTTAATCCAGAGGCAATAAGCGTATGCACTAATCGATAAGGAAATGATGGATTAAAAATGATCTGCCACCAATTTTCAGGATGGGCAATCCCATCAATAATCAGATGTCCCTGCGGGGTTTGCATCCAAGAATTTAATGCCAGAATCCAAAATGAAGACATGGTTGTCCCTAACGCAACTAAAAATGTCGATAAAGTATGCAACCAAGGCGGTAAACGGTTCATACCAAATAACATGGCGCCAAGAAAAGTTGCTTCCATAAAAAAGGCCGTAAGTACTTCGTACCCTAAAAGTGGTCCGGCAATATTCCCTGCTCTTTCCATAAATCCTGGCCAGTTTGTTCCGAACTGAAATGACATGGTGATTCCACTCACTACACCTATGGCAAAACTAAGCGCAAAAATTTTGACCCAAAATCGATAAATTCGCATCCATACTGGATGCTGAGACAAGTCGAACCTGACTTTAAAATAAAACAAAAACCAGGAAAGGGCGATCGTTATCGTGGGAAATAAAATATGGAAACTGATATTCACTGCAAATTGAATTCGCGAAAGCAGTAAGGTTTCTAACATGAGAATACTCCATCATCTACTTTAATAAGTCGGTTCCTTAGTTTGTTTTCAATTGAATCATTCAATTGGATAAATCATTTTTTTTGTAAGCTTGTTGTCGACAATATCCCCCATTTTTTTTTAGTGCCGTAAAGTTAATATAAAGAAAATCACTAGCGTCGAGATAATAATTAAGATGACTCACCTTTTCTAAAGCTCAATTTATCTTTTAAATCTAAAACTTTTCCAACGCCAGCACCCAACTTGAGTAAAGTTTTTAAACTATCAGAATTCATTTTATGAATGTCATCAAACCAATTGGTAAATAATTCAATTAGCTCATAAATTTCTTTAATTTGTTGGTTAGCATAAGGATGCTCTCCCTGCTGTTCACTCATCATATGACTGCGCAGCAGGGAGAGTGTAGGCTCAACTTCCCTTTTTCGTCTTTCAGACAAAACTTGAAGAGCCAGCTCCCAGATGGTACCTGCAGGTTTGAAATACTCTTTCCGATCACCAGGAATATGATGCACTCGTATAAGTTGCCATGACTGGAGTTCTTTAATTCCCATGCTCACATTACCACGACTAATACTGAGCATTTTGGCAATTTGCTCTGCGTTTAAAGGGGCTTCAGTGAATACAATGACCGCGAACATTTGCCCAACGGTTCGGTTAAATCCCCAACGACTGCCCATTTCACCAAAATGAACGACTACCGTTTCTAGTTCACAAGGAAGCTCCATCGCACCAAATTCTCAATTTTCAGAAATTTCTGAAAATTATAAATATTTTGAAAACGAATTCAATATGACTAGTTTGCCTCTATTAATTGAATAGTTAAATGCAATAACGTTCAACGGAATAGTCAACCAATCAAACTGGTAGTATTTAACTAACCATATAATTTAAAGGGGTAAATTTATAGCATTACTATATAGTGTTATTAGTATTGCGGCTGATAGCCCAAGAGAGACACAGAAGAATATTATTTCGCACAAAGCCAAACTGACAATAGCTTTAAAAAAACAAGCCGCTGTTAATTTAAGTCTGGGTCAGCAGGTAGACTTGATAGGTTGCAAAGTTAAATGTGGTAGGCCGCCATAATCGTCACATCAGTCACGGCGGGCTCAAAATATTGTTTTCTGACACTTAAATAGGCTTCATCTTTAAAAAACGCCTTCATTGTCGCTTTGTCCGGAAATCGAATGGTAAACACACGATTGATATGATTATCAACCTCTGACTTGAGTACTTCAGCAATTTTCAAATCGTATCCAAATCTTCCGCCATACTGATGTAAGATTGGCATCATGGCTTTTCGATAATTTTGATAGCCAATATCATCAATCACAAATAGCCCGACTAAATTTTCAAATGCCATAAACGCCTCACTCAACACACTCTGTAAAAATTTTAACTTGCTTTGACTCTATTTCAGATACATCAACTCATGCCTTGGCTCTGATTAAAGGCAATCTTTAATCAGAAACCAAACCAATAATTAGTATAAAGCCTAGCCGATCTTACGATATTTTATCCGGGTAGGCGTGTCTGCTTCATTACCCAAGCGACGTTTTCTATCAGCTTCATATTCGGCATAGTTACCTTCAAACCAAACTGTCTTACTATCGCCTTCGTAAGCTAAAATATGCGTAGCAACCCGATCTAAAAACCAGCGATCATGCGAAATAACCACGGCACAGCCCGGAAAGGCCAACAGGGCATCTTCGAGTGCACGCAAAGTTTCAACATCTAAATCGTTGGTCGGTTCATCCAACAGTAACAGATTTCCACCACTGCGCAGCAGCTTGGCTAAATGAACCCGGTTACGCTCACCACCCGATAGATCTTTAATAAACTTTTGCTGATCGCCACCTTTAAAGTTAAACCGTCCTACATACTGGCGAGAAGGAATTTGGTAATTACCAACGGTAATGATATCGGAATCATCAGAAATTTCCTGCCATACAGTATTTGTATCTGTCAGGTTATCACGAGATTGATCAACATAGGCAATTTCAACGGTTTCACCAACCCGTAACTCTCCGGCATCGGGCTTCTCCAGACCAACCAGCATTTTAAAAAGTGTTGATTTACCCGCCCCATTTGGTCCAATAATTCCAACAATTCCACCTTGAGGCAGATTGAAATTTAAATCTTCTACTAGACATTTATCACCAAATCCTTTTTGAATATGATTGGCTTCAATAACCAAATTTCCCAAGCGAGGACCTGGTGGAATATATAAATCACGTGTTTCATTACGGGTTTGATATTCTTGTGAGGAAAGCTCTTCAAATCGCGCCAGACGCGCTTTACTTTTGGCTTGTCGACCTTTCGGGTTTGAACGCACCCATTCCAACTCTTCTTTCATCGACTTAATACGAGCCGTTTCTTTTTTCTCTTCGATTTCTAATCGCTTTTCTTTTTGCTCCAGCCAGGAAGAATAGTTACCTTCCCAAGGAATTCCATGACCTCTATCGAGCTCTAAAATCCAGCCAGCAACGTTATCCAGGAAGTAACGATCATGGGTAATAGCTACCACTGTGCCTTTAAAATCCTGTAAAAACCGTTCTAACCAAGCAACAGATTCAGCATCAAGGTGGTTAGTTGGCTCATCTAGCAACAACATATCTGGCTTAGAGAGTAATAATTTACATAATGCCACTCGGCGTTTTTCACCACCCGACAAATGTTTAACTTCGGCATCCCAAGGCGGTAAACGCAACGCTTCTGCGGCTTTATCAAGCATTCGATCAACTTCCCATCCGCCCACAGCATCAATCTTATCTTGCAGTTCAGCCTGTTCTTTTAGCAAAGCATCAAAGTCTGCATCAGGATCGGCAAATGCATTACTGACTTCCTCAAAGCGCTTTAATATTTGCTTAATTTCGCCAATGCCTTCTTCAACATTGCCTCTGACATCTTTGCTTTCATCTAATTGTGGTTCTTGAGGGAGATAGCCAATATTAGTTCCTTTCAGTGGAATAGCCTCACCTTCAATTTCAGTATCTATTCCTGCCATAATGCGCAAAAGTGTCGACTTTCCCGCGCCATTGAGACCGAGAACCCCAATTTTTGCCCCAGGAAAAAAACTCAGTGAAATATCTTTCAGAATAGTCTTTTGCGGCGGGACAATTTTACTGACCCGGTTCATTGAAAATATATATTGTGCCATGAATATCAATTGCCCTTTTAATCTGTCAAAACTACAGCGAATTTTATCATCGGATGGCTTGAGGATGTAACCGCTTTATTGGACAATGCAGCCTTTATTCCCATAAAAGGAACGGTCTGGCAACATGTGTACATTTCTCAATCGAATCTGTTTACTGTTTTTTGCTGCACTTGCTAACAATCTTTTGGCAAGTGAGTCACCTAATATTTCATTCAAAGATATTCCGCTGGACGACTCGACCGTACAACAAATATACAATCAAGTTGATAAACGCGATGCCTCCCATGAAATATTTCAGCAAGCACTCGCCGCGGATGATTTAACTCAACAAAATGCCGCCTTACTCGGCTTGGGTCGTATCGGTGGAAAAATGGCAATTGCGATGGTTACTCCATTTTTAGGTGCTGATAAACCTTCATTGCGTAAAAATGCAGCCTTCGCTATTGGCATTAGCGCCGATAAAGAAAACGCGCCGTTATTATGGCAACAACTGGCTAAGGAAACCCACCCTTCAGTCAAAAGTGAAATTTATCTTGCCCTGGGTTTACTTGGTCCAGATCAATTGGTAAGTCAATTATTGAAACAATTACCTAAAGAGAAAAATATTGAATTGCAAGGGGCGTTATTCCATGGACTCGGCACCGCCATGGTATTTAACCCACAGTTAAAAGACGATCTGTCACAAGTTGACTTTAATTCACTGCTTGACAGACTGGCAGCACAACCAGAAATAGCCAACAAAATTGGTCTGTTTATCAACCGCGTTCCCGAAGTTGCTAAATATTTATCTGCGACAAAACTATTAAGTCTGACCAAGCAAAAACTCACTTCGCAGCAAATTATGGTCGTTGCACGCTTAATTAATAAAGTCAGCGAAAATAATTCTGCACAAAGCCAGCAAACCAATCGCGCTTTTGTTGCTTGGTTGATTGAACAAAGTGACAGTCAGGATCTGGGGGTACAAATTGCAGCTACGCAAGGATTAAAAAATCTGATTGATTTTCCGCAAACCTTAATTCAATTAGGGAAATTACAACTCTCTCATCAGCCGCAACTGGCGCATACCGCACTGCAAGTCATCGCACAATCTAAGATCGATTCAGAAAAAGTGATGGGACTGCTAAAGCAACAACTAAAAAATGACAATCCAGCAATGGTAGTTGAAGCAATCAACGGCCTGATTTCGCGACAAAATAAAGATAAAATGAGCTGGATTGTTAAACTAATCAAACATCCATCTGACTATGTAAAAATTCGCTTGCTGGGTGCATTACATAATAAATCAAAAACAGATTTTAAAAAAACCATTGAGTTTTTTACAAACGATCCCAGCGAAGCAGTTGCCAATGTCGCTAAAAGCCTGCTCACCGATAACCAACAAGAAAAAGTCACCACGGCAGTCACACCTAAGTTTACAGAAGTACGCAAAGTAATCGATAAGAAAATAGTTTTATCGACAACCGCAGGTGAAATCACTCTGGCTTTACTTCCCCAAGCACCATACACCAGTTGGCACTTTGTTCAATATGTTAATCAGGGTTTATACAATGGCAGCTACTTTAGCCGTGTAATCGGCAACTTTGTTGCTCAAGGTGGCGATTCAATTGGCAATGGTGAAGGGTCGAGTAATACCACGATTCGCGAAGAAATTAGTTTTCTAGCGCATATCCCAATGACAGTCGGCATAGCCACACTTGGTAAAGACACCGGTACTTCACAGTTTTTTATTAATACCGCCAGAAATTTACACTTAGATAGAAAATACACGATTTTCGCTACTGTTATTGCAGGTCAGGAAAATGTTTATCAATTAACAAATGGTGCTAAAATTATTGAAGCCAAGGTCGTTGAAGCTGACTAGCGATTAAAACGATTTAACTGGCTCGAAAGAATCATTAAAAGTTTCACTGGTTACTTTAAAATTATCACTTGTTACACCTGAGTATAGTTAACAACCTTGATATTTGATATTTGATATATCATAAAAGAACTTTGGTAAAAGAAGAAGAGTAAGCCCACCTTACAGTGGGCTAATATAAACAGTGGGCTAATATAAAAAACCGGTATTACATTTATCAGATAAATAGCTTACGACCGCCCGATGATAAAGAGCCATCATCAATCAGATAACTAACCGACTTATTTGATTGGAATACCATTCAAAGGTTTACAAATATCTAATACCATTGAGGTATGCACACGGGCAACTCCTTCAATTGCCGAGATCGTATCATTGACTAAGTGATTCAGTTGCTGTGAATTTTTTACCATGACTCGAATTTGTAAATCATGGCTACCTGTAATGTGTAAAATTTCAACAACTTCATCTATGGCTTTGAGTTCAGCTAATACTTGGTTTCTTTTTTCGATAGTATGATCTTCGAAGTCAACAAACACCAGACTCACTACATCAAATCCCGCTTTTCGATGCTCAAGTACTGCTACATAACCTTTAATGTATCCAAAAGACTCAAGCTTCTCTATTCGCGAGTGGCAAGCAGGTGCAGATAATCCCACCAACTCAGCCAGCCTATTTAATCTAATACGACCATCTTTTTGGAGAATGCTTAATATTTTCCAATCGATTTCGTTTAAATTTATTTCTACCATTTGCTCGTATAAATTGTACCTGGGTGTGCCAATAGTAGAACAATTGCAAACTAATGAAAAGATTCACTAAGACACATTTGCAGAGTTTTTTATTGCCTAACAGCAAAAAACACATAATCACATACGGTAATATGACAGTTTTCACTAAATTCTTATATCAGAGAAAATTTACTGTAAGAAAATATTATAAAAAGAAATTCCAACCAGTTAATACAGCAAACGCCAGCCCACCTGAGTTTGCTGGAAGTGCAGTAAGGATTTGCTAAGCTTGTCATAGGGTTACGTAAAGGTTAAGTCGCCATTGATATTAAAAGTTGAGTTAATTTGATACAGCAAAACCAAGTTTTCATCAATTTAAGTTTAACAATATTTAGTTCTATAACCTTTACAATTATTTCGCCTTTTAGCACTGCTATCTGCGAGTGATTTGGCGTTTAAGCGTATTTACCTATCATAGCGAACCGCCATTAGTAATAATCAGCGACCAAAGAAAGTTGCGCCGCTAACCATTTGCTTAATGATTCAGTGTGGCATAAAACAGGCAGTCTTTGGTCGCAATCTCGCGCAACGTGGTAATCATAAATAATTGCATCGACTGTTTAGCATAAACCTCATTATTTCGGGTTTCGATCAGTTGCCCTATACGATTAACGCCTTGCTCGTCAGTCGCTTTTAGAGGTAGCTGCTGCTGTTGATTGTACCAACCTAAAAACTCACCTTCATTAATCTGTTTTTGATTGAACTGCTCAATATCTTCGCGAAAGGTAATATTACAGGTGGGTAATTTATTTTGTGCAAAACCAACAACAGCTTTATCAACCAGCTCTACCCGTATAGGATGACGATGAACCGACATGTTTTTGGTTTCTCTTTCAAATAAATCATTGAGAGTAAAATATTGTGCCAACCCATCACAGGCAACCTGATGGGAGCGAATCTGATTAGCACCGCCGCATTCGACAGTGACAATTGGTGCACCAAGTGATTGCTCCATCAATGCCCCCACCTTTAACCCAGTAAAAATAAATTTTTGTGTAAATAACTCAGCCAAAGCCAGCTCTTTGATTGAATCATAAATCGAAACGGCAAATGCCGGACTATTGCCTGAGGTATTATGCAAATCAATAACGGCTTCGGGACGCACCTCTTCAATTGCCCGTTTAATTTGTCTGGCACGAATAGCAATCTCATGATCATTTTCAAGGGGTTCTGCAAAAAAGCGATTTAAATCTTCTCCCGAAGGAATATAACGCTGAGAAAATGCTGGAGCAATTTGTGCCGCTTCTGGATTACAAATAATAATTCTGATATTGGTTATTGGCTTGAACGCTTGTTTCAACCACCAATGAGTAGCAATAAATCCAGAAGGTTCATTTCCATGAATCAAGGTTGTTACAACTCGCCATCTCGACGTATCCTGGCCTTTAATATCAATAATTGACAAACCATTTAATTGATGTAAAAAATCCAACGCTTCAGGCTGAATAGAATGACGAAAGGAGTCACCGAAATATTCAGGAATGGGAGAAAGTATTTTCATAGAGTTCCTCTCTGGTTATGGATTTTAACGCTTTTCTGTTTAACTAAAAAAGAAATTCGTTTGTTGATTGCTTCGAATGTTAATTACTTCGAAGCAGACTGTATCAGTTGAATATAACAGTTCAAATTTAAAACGACCTTAACACAAGTCAATAAAGTCATTTTATTTGATTTTTTGCAATAGAATTTTCACTGGCGTAAAGCAGTATTACACATCTTATACGGCAGTTAAAAAAATCACATAAAGCGTTCAGGCTATCAAATCATACATTGTGTTTTTGTGCGGCATTTCAATATCGACAAGTTAATATTTACCATTTAATCTCTCGAAAAAATCTAACACCTTATCGAACATTCTCCTTCAGCATAATTCAAGGCCATTCATCCTTTTATCGGTATACATTGATTTTTTAGTGGCTATTTCAATTTTTTAGCTTCTATTTTTTATATTCGCCCGTCACATCCCTGTTGTTAATATTCCATTAAATTCTATAGCCCCCCTTAAATTAATTGATTACTTCTTTGCGTTATTTTTTGTGGTTAACGTCTACAATTTACCTTTTAAACCCATCGTTTTTTACACTCTATTTTGATTGTTTCCACAAGCTCGTAAGCTGTTTAGTATTTTTTGGGCCAGTCACTAACAGGACAACCTTCTTTTTGATGAAGATAATAACGCTCCATCATTTTTTTACACGCTGTAAAGTTATCATACTGTGAACGTAACGATGTTAATATTTTCTTTTGCCAAATGGCCCCGTTCATTCCAAGTGCCAATCGACGCTGAATGAGATTTAAAAACTTATCTCGCTCTTTTAAGTCAACCTGCAATCGGCTTAAGCCGTCATTTGCAATCAGTAACATTTCGTCAATAACATTCTTAATTGGCACTTCAACCGGTTTGTTTTGAAACTTTTGTGGCCATAAAATGGTTGCATGCAAGCTGTTTTTCGCTGCGCGATAAAAATTATATTCGGCAAATCGAAAAGGAATTCTGGCAATATACTCATCAATTTTATCTTGTAGCCCTACGGCCATACCTATTGAAAACGCCGCATTAGCCGCCATATCTAAGGCAGTCGGCCCGGCAGGCAAGGCTCTAAACTCTATGCGCAAATGACCTTTGCCATGATTGGAGTAAATTGCACGATGCCACGGCCAGGTTGACCCCATATGCAGATTAAGCTCTGCTAGTTCAGGAATTGGAGCGCTATCGTTTTCATTAATTATTTCAGGAAAAATAGGCTGATATAAGTTAACCGTTTCTGCAAAAAGCTCCCAAGCGCTTTTTCTCACCCAGCCATGTCCAAAGGTAACTCTCGCAGGCTGACGCCATCCAGATGCGTCTGGCATTCTGCTGTCGATAGACTGTTTGAACAACACAACTCGAGTTTCATCCCACGTACACTGTCCCAAAAACACACCTGAATTAGCCGCTACCGCCAGCGCCATAGGTAAAGTTAATTGTGCCGCATTAAATACATTGGCAAACTGTTCAGGTTTTACCATTAAGTGCACTTGAAAGGAGGTATTTGCCCCTTCGACGCAGACATCTGAGGTTTTAAAATCAACGGGTTCTTCACCATCAATTTTTATATGAAATGGTTCGCCTCGTTGTTTTAATAACTCTCTCGCTAAAACTTTATAGCGATCAACTGGCGTCATAAATTCGTGGGAGAGATGCCTTTCTTGCAGTGTAGGCAAAATACCAATGGCCAATGGGCGAGTTTTAATTTCTTCTCCCGCCCGACAAATATCATTATATTTTTCAAGAATTTCTTGCGTTAAGGAAGAAAACGGACGCCCTTTTGCAAGCACAGGTTTTAGATTAACTTCCATATTAAAGGTATTAAGTTCTGACTGAAATTGTGAGTGATTTAATAGTTTGAGTAATTGTAGATTTACTGGATTGACTTCGCCATTTTCATCCAACAAATAGACCTCAAGCTCTGCACCAATGCAGGTTTCATCATGACCAAACTCAGGTAGAAGTATAATCTTTTTTAACTGATCAACCTGCTGATGAATTTTGTGATTAAATAGCTCATAATCGTCTGCAGAATATTCTTTTTCACAGATATCTCTACCCATTGTTACTCCATCAATTTAATAATGATAGATAATAATAACAGAATTTTTGTCAAGGGGAATTAACCTCGATCAATCGCACCAGATTAATTAAAAGAAAAAAACAATAATATATTATTGCGTAACAGAAATACCGGAGGAAAATTCACAAAGTCCCTGTGCCAGATTTTGCTCACTCGAACAGTTTACCAAGGTTAATTTTTTAGCCGGATTGACCAGCTTTGCCTGCCATTGACCATTGGCCTTTACATTCATTGTTAAAAAACCATAAGCATCGACAATTTTATTGTTATAGCGTAATTCGTTATTAGTTGTTAAGACCCTCACTTGTTGATTATCAATACTGGCGGTAACCGCACCATCTGGCGCAGCAGAGTCTAGCGCAACCCCACTAGTCCCAATCACTAATTGTGGTGCACGATCCTGGGCAAAACTCACACTTTGATAACGATGCATATGCCCCGCTAACAATAATTGAATAGCGCTTGAGAGTCGCTTGCCAGGTTGTTGTGCAATAGCTTGTTGCATCATCTGATTAATGCAGCCAAATTGGTTCGTGCTAGTACACCCAGTGCTTTCCGTTGCATAGTATTCGGTAATCCCCCAAATCGGTCGATGTCCCATTAACCAGGCAGGTTTATCACCCGTCATCTGATTAATTGCGGCAAACTCTTTTGTATAAATGCTTGTAAATGGAGAATCCGTAAAACTATCGCAGGCATTAGCAGAGTCTACAACAATAATATCCAGATTGTTAAAGCCAACTTTATAACTAGGTATTTGAATGGTATTGTCGATTGCACTTAAATTAAGCTGTGGCTTTGGACAACTTAACTGTTGGTCACCAGTGATCAGATTAGAATGCGGATCTAAAAAGTAAAAATAGCCCGCGCCAGCGCGACTACATAGTTCATGATTCCCCCGTGCAACCACCCAAGGTGCAGCAGCTAGCAATTTTTTAGCTGGTTTGAAAACATCATCATGCCAGTTTTGCCAAATATCAGGATAATTACTATTATCCGCCGACTGACTATAAAAAGGCGTGCCTGGCTGCTGCTCGCAATGTTCGGCTTGAGAGCTACCATCACCGGCATCATATGTCCAATGTTTCACTTGCTGCAATTGTCCCTGTTGATTTTTTTCAGTAAAGTAAACATCGCCTGAAGTACCACGATAGTTATAGTCACCCATATGTAAAATCAAGTCAGGCTTCATTTTAGCACCGGCATCTGCCAGCGTTTTAAATGGTTCGGCTGCTTCGCCGGGTAAACACCCTCCTTTACCAGGTTTTGCTCGTTTACAACCACTGTCACCATAAACAAAAATATTTTGCGGATTAGACATAGCGACCGGTAAGCGAACAGTCTGTTGTTTAAATTGAACTTGATAGGCTTTATCGAAGTCAATTTGCGCTTCACACACTATAACCGAAAAGTGATTCGGATTTTCACGAGGAATCATTATTTGCACTGCGTCAGCATTGGCTTTTTGGGTAGCTTGGGATTTTATAGGTGCAATACTCGGACACAACTGCGCTTCATCGATAATCGTTCGGGCAAGCGCAATATTTTTACCTTGTGATGATTGCCCCAACACAACATAGTTGGCATAAGACTTTGCGGCAACATCCGCATTAACAAATTGTCCCATGCAAGAAATACCGCTGCACAGCACGCCTAATATGTTTAATCGAATTATTCGGTTCAAAATGGTTTCCTTATTGTTATTGAAGTTATTGTTATTGAGTTATCGTTTTAGTTTAACGAAAATAAATAATGAAGGACTTAGAATTTACCAATAATCGCAAAAAGAGCTTTTTACTTGCGCTATATGCCTAGGCAGATAAGCATAAGCATTTATTTACAAAAAGAAGGGGGGGGAATCATTTATTATTTAATTCTTTTATAGCTAATCTCTTTTAACCTTTTAACCTTTTAACCTTTTAACCCGGTTATTTTATCTCAATTAGTGCTCTTGTTTTAATGGTATGATCAACTTTTCAAGACCATTAATTTTTATCTCCAGGGTCAGCGCTAATAGCTCGCCTAATTTTCCTTTGGGTAATCCTTGGTTAGCAAACCAAACTAAATAAGGTTCAGGCAAATCAATTAATCGACGCCCCTGATATTTACCAAACGGCATAGTGGTATTAGCAATATCAACTAGGTTTTGTTTTTCAAACATGAATAATTTTTTCCAAACTTCTCTTATAATTATTACCGATATCTTTTAATAAAACACTACCGTTTCTTTTTAAACCCCGCTTTTCTAGCTGCTTTTTTTTCTGCTTTTTGCTTTAGCATTTCGGCAACTTCAATCAACTCTTTTTCAATCATAGCAGGTGACTCTAGCGTAATTTTTCCAATATTCCCTGCACGGTATTCATGTATCAGAATTTTACAGACTTTATCCATATCGATGCGTCCACCAGCTTTTAAACAACCACGTAAACGTCCAATTAACTCCAATGCCATCCAGGATTCTGACTGATAAGATGCAAGTTCATGTTCGTCAAGTTTAAAATGCTCAGCCAACAATGATTGATAGTTTTTCAATAGATACTCTATGGCATAAAAAGCAACATCTTCATAATCCAATGCGGTATCTTTTATTGCGCCGCTAATTGCTAGCCGATAGCTACTATGGGTGTTATCAATTTTGGGCCAAAGAATCCCTGGCGTATCAAATAATATCACACCTTCTTTTAAGTCAATCCGTTGTTGGCGTTGAGTAACAGCAGGTTCGTTACCCACTTTTGCAATTGTTTTTTGCGATAAAATATTAATGATTGTCGATTTTCCAACATTAGGAATTCCCATAATCATTGCTCTG
The DNA here is from genome assembly GCF_040719265.1 of Aliikangiella maris. NCBI lineage: Bacteria > Pseudomonadati > Pseudomonadota > Gammaproteobacteria > Oceanospirillales > Pleioneaceae > Aliikangiella > Aliikangiella maris. The sequence goes on from NZ_JBFDAH010000022.1 coordinate 78,506, forward strand.
ACCGGCAATTCCTTAGTTGTTCGCTGGGGAGCCAATCGGCGGCATAACCCAATCACTTTTTTAACCTGTTCAGGAGATTGAGCGGTTACAGGTAAGGCTTTAACGCCTTGCTGTTTTTCTAAATATTCACACCACTGCGCGGTCCGAGCTGGATCGGCCAAGTCAGTTTTATTCATCAGTTTGATAATCGGCTTACTGATCCCTTTGTTTTCGGCTAAATCAGCGATTACCGGATTTGCACTACTATAAGGGATTCGAGCATCAACGACTTCGATAATTAAATCGATATCAGGGAGTGCTTGTTTAATTTCTTTTTGGGCTTTATGCATATGCCCGGGATACCACTGAATAGTCATGATGTTTTAAACTTTAAAAATTTTAAGAAATAAATAGCCATCAAAATTAACGACAAATTAAGCTGATAAGCGCTATTGTAGAGATTTCACAGCAAAATGATAAGTTAAAGGTGCTTTTTATTGAAAGATAAAGAAAACTGTTTTTACCGCACCACCCCGCAAACAATCATGCCAATTAGCCTATCAGCCAACTAAACTGTTACAGTTTTCGGTTAAATAGTGCTTGATATGCTACATTTAAAGAGAGATTTACGACTATTCAGTCGCCAGTCAAATTGAGATGTGCGCATTAATCAATGATTAGTGCGTTTCTCATCAAGCTGACTTGACTGGTGCCAATAACAAAAAACTAACTGGGATTTGCTATGAACACTGAGCGACGCCACTTTAATCGAGTCGCATTCAAAACGCCGGCTAAATTTTATGCCGACAAACGACAACTTGATTGCGAAATAATCGATATTTCACTCCACGGCGCTTTAATTTTATTGTTAGAACCTGCAGATATTGAGTTGGACTCTCGATATCAAGTAGATATTCCACTCACCTCGCAAACCGACGGTGAAAAAATTTCAATGGAACTGGAACTGACCCATCAACATGAACAAAAACTCGGTTTGGTTTGTACCCATATCGATCTCGACAGTATTACTCATTTGCGCCGCCTTGTAGAACTTAACCTTGGAGATAGTCAACTACTAGAGCGTGATTTCAGCGCTCTATGCTCAGATAACGAATAAGTTAAGTGACACTTAGCCAAAGCCGTTTATTTGATGGCATCCAGCTCTCGTTGTGCGGCCAGCGCTTCCCCCAAATGAGACACACCGATAACCCGAATCCCATCAATCGCTTTTTTGGGTGCGTTTGCCTTTGGCACGATCGCTTGTTTAAACCCGTGCTTGCGCGCTTCTTTAATGCGCTCCTGACCATTCGGTACTGGCCGAATTTCACCAGCCAGTCCCACCTCACCAAAAACAATAAGATCCTGCGGTAAAACCTGATTACGCAAGCTGGACACTACCGCCAATAACAAGGCTAAATCGGCACTGGTTTCCATGACTCGAACGCCACCAACAACATTCAAGAAGACGTCTTGATCATGACAAAATACACCGCCGTGTCTTGATAAAACCGCTAATAACATGGCCAGACGATTTTGTTCGAGCCCAACCGCCACCCGCCGAGGATTACCCAAATGCGATTCATCAACTAGCGCCTGAACTTCAACCAACAAAGGTCGCGAACCTTCCCAAGTAACGGTCACCACGCTTCCCGCAGCCGCCTGTTGATAACGAGATAGAAATATTGCCGAGGGATTTTGTACTTCTTTCAATCCTTCTTCGGTCATTGCAAAAACGCCGAGCTCATTGACCGCACCAAACCGGTTTTTGACTGCGCGTAAAATTCGATAGCGACCGTCACGTTCGCCTTCAAAGTACAATACCGCATCAACCATATGCTCTAACACGCGCGGTCCAGCCAAAGCACCATCTTTGGTCACATGCCCGACAACAAATAAAGCAATACTCTTTTGTTTGGCAAAACGCACCAACTGCGCAGTACTCTCGCGCACTTGTGCGACTCCGCCGGGAGCAGACTGTAAAAGCTCAGTATAAATCGTTTGAATAGAGTCTATAACCATTACCTGAGGCTGGGTAGACTGCGCAGTAGCAATTATCGTTTCAACCTGTGTTTCGGTTAATAAGCTAAGTTGGTCGCCGGTTAGCCCTAGGCGATGAGCCCGCATCGATATCTGCTGAGCCGACTCTTCACCGGTCACATATACCGCATTAAGTGAATGACTCAAGTGACACATGGTTTGCAATAAAATCGTCGATTTGCCTATCCCCGGATCGCCGCCTATCAGTACCACCGATCCAGGCACTAATCCACCACCCAGCACGCGATCAAGTTCACTGATACTGGTGGCGATTCTTACCGTGTCCGTATGTTTAACTTCGCTGAGTTTTTGCAGTTGGCGCTCATTGCCTGCGTAACCAGCAAAACGAGGATTATTGGATGACTTTTTGACGTCTACCTGTTCGACCAGACAGTTCCATTGACCGCAATCACTGCACTGCCCAGCCCATTTAGGAAAGATTGCCCCGCATTCGCTACAGGCATATTGTGTTTTTGTCTTCGACATAAGGAATACTTGAATTTACTCTATAATGCGATAAAGTGATGCGAGTTAAAGTCGTAAGTTATTGAAAATTCAGGGCCGACAAATTAAAAAGATTGAATTTTCATCAAACAACTGACTTTGGTATCTTGACACTATTATTCAGTCTTTTGCCATTATATGCTGAAAGTATCGCTCGATTGAAGGAAGTCATATGTTTAGATTGCCGGCTCACTCTATTTATAACATCGTTTTTAATAACATTTTTAACATTCGATATTTTAATATCCGTATATTAAATATGTGGTTTAAGTCTTCAAGCTTGAATCTGTTGCCGCTTGCAGCTCAACTAAAACATGTGAGTATGATGCGATTTTTCAGTTTGATAACTGTCTTCGGTATGGCGACCATTTTAACAACAGACACTCTGGCAAACGCCCCCAAAAACTCGAACCATTTAACCCAAAATCACTCCAACCTGCCGTTACCACCGCTCACCTCAACTTTGACCAAGCTAGATAACCTTCAACTACAGCAAGCCCAACAGTTAGCGAATAAATATTGGCAAACTGAGCAATCAAACCCAGCGGACTCGCTGCACCATCAAGCCAAGCAATTAGAGCAAGCCAATATTCCAATACCCGCCAAAGAACTTATCAAGCTGAATATTGTTGAAGCAATGCCGGAACAATTGTCGGCTGAGCAGCAAAGCCTCTTACATGACTGGTCACACCAAAAATCTACCAGTCTTACCGCGCTCACTGACGGCGCACACCAACAGTGGATTATCGCTTTTCCATTTGCTGAAACGGCACGAGCACGACTTAATCGCTTTACACATTACCAATTGGCTCAGCAAACCCAGAGTGATATTGAAAGCGGCTTTTTTGAAACACCTCAACTTGCATCGTTAATGTCAAAAGACAGTGCAACACAGGCTGCTATTTTTTCAATCATACGTGAAGATTTATCGAAGCAGGCAAAAGTGAATTTATTAAGCTGGGCAATTCAACACAAACAAAAATTATTGCACAGCTCACCGTATAATCCATTAACAAACGCAATGGGCCAGCCATCAAAGCACACTCAACAATCAACTTTGAGCCCGGTTTTGGAAATGATGTTAGCGGTAGATACGCAAAACACCGCACAGCTAATTCAGGTTTTAACACAAACCCCTAATTTACCATTGCAACATGAGTTTTTCCATCTTCGTCAAAGCTGGCCCCAAGCACAGCAACTGGACTTATATTTGTCTTTAACAACAATACTGCCGTATGCTTCACAAGCCGTTTATCAAATTGAAAAACTCGATATTTTACCCGCCCAAAAACAAACGATAATGCTTTCATTACTCAAGTCTGACGGTGTCGGCAGTACCGCAGCCCATATCCTTGCGCAAAGCCTTACACCTCAATTAGCCGACCAATTGATACAGCAACTTGAACAAGTAACCGCACCAATATTAGACTCGAAAACAGACTTTACTTTAATCAAAAATATTGTTTTAGCTTTTTCACTCAGTGATAAAGCCGATGAATATTTACCTTGGTTAATCGCTGAGAAAAAATTGCCCGCAACAATCGCTCAGGAGGTAAAACAATGGCTCAATTAATAAAATACTTTATATTCGTATTAAGCTGTTGTTGTGTTGATGTTATAGCGACGCAAATGACCTATGTAAACAGTCCAACGGGCAAAGCCAATGAAAAAGCGCTGGGCTATCCAGTGCCTGTTCCGGTTAACTCACTGCTACCGGTTGATGGTTTTCGTGACTACGACAGCTTACTAGCCCGCTTGCAAGATATTGCGTTGTCATCAGACACGATTACTGCAACCCGAATTGGCACCTCATTTGAACAAGCGCCTATTTGGGCATTTATACTAAGTGACAGCGACAATACCCTTATAGAAGGCTTTGCGCTAGAAGGGGCATTTCTGCAAAATGGCGGAATACATGCTCGGGAATGGCAAACGCCCGAAGTAGTCAGCGGCATAATCGAGCGCTTTAATACATTTCAGAACGATCAGGGTTTTTATCAGTACTTACTAGAAAACACCCACATGATTTTGATTCCAGTGCTCAATGTCGATGGATTTAAACAAACACAACGTTATCCGGCAATTGCCATGTATACCCAAGATCAGGATGACGCCCCTAATTGGCCACGAGATGGCCGAATGCGCCGAAAAAATATGCGTGGTGTTGATCACGATATCAATAGCGAAACAGATAATCTCTTTGGTGTCGATTTAAATCGCAATAATGATCCTTTCTGGTCGACTAATCCCGGACGTTCTTCAAATCGCCAAAGCTCAATCGTTTATCATGGCGCTTCAGCAGCCTCCGAACCTGAAACTCAAGCATTACTGACGGCGGCCGAAATAGCCAATCAACAATTAAGACTATACATCGACACCCATTCATTTACTCAAGTTTATTTTGCACCTCAGACCCATAATGCCCGCAGAAACGAAATAACGGCTAATCTGGCATCAAAAATGCGCGCGGTGAACAATAATCAATATGCCTATAGCCCATCCCCTGCTGGTGCAGGCATTGGCGCAACTGACGAATATTTTGCAACAACCTATGAAATCCCAGCATATACCCTGGAGACTGAACCCGGCAACGGCGGTGCATTACAGTATGGTGGACTTGGTGTATCACATGATGGATTTATCTTGCCTGAATCACAAATCAATCGGGTTAGAAACGAGCTGGCTAATGCATCAATTTTGGGATATTACATGCAATCGGCCCCCCCCAGTATTGTGCAACTACAAATCACTCGTATTGATAATGGTCAAACAGTTTATCTAGGACATTGGCAGTCCATAAACACAACGACACGTGAGTATAAAAATCCCACCCATATCGATCTATCTGCCAATGTTGAGTACCAATTACGTGTTTCTTTTAACAAACCGATGCGCTGGCGAAATAACGGCGAAATATCAGCCTATCCCGGATTATCAATCAGTAGTCAGCCACAAATTAACTTTGAGGGACTGACCAATCAAGATGCAGCTTTTCTAGCGTCAATAACGCCCTACACCAGCCAGCCAGGCACCTGGCTTAATCAACCAGAAAATGCCGATAACATCATCAACAATGGTTACTTACGCTATCAAGACGATAGTTATGCTGTTCATTTTATATTACCCGATAACTCACCATTGCTCGATGCCAGTTTACTTCAATTAGCTATTCAAGCCCCCGACCTAGCCGGTCAGCAACTCGACACCTCGCCACAAACAATCATCAACTGGCAACAGGGCGCTTGGTCAGGTTATGAGTCGACGGATGGTAACCAAGCCGATAGTGGCGGCATTGATCGCAGTATTCGTTTAATCGATGATGGTAGCCCTGCTTTTTTTGATCCCAATGCAGTCGTTATTTTACCTCCCCCTGCGCCCTCGCCTCCCACCAGCCAAGGCGGTGGTGGCGGATTGTCGGTACTGCTACTCGGATTGTTGGTGTTATTAGTCAGATTGAATTTATCTTCAATTTCGCCTGGACGCATGCAAAATATTTCAATTTATTGACACCAATAGTCTGTTAAACTAATTGAATAACCTATTCACCTTTCAATGAGTCAGTTATGCCACCAGAAAATCAAAATCAAAGCATGCAAGCGCCAAGCATTCAAAAAACAGACGATCAAACAGCGAATATTCAAAAACCAAATACACCAGAATTAAACTCTAAAGATCAAAACGCTCAAGAACTAAACTCTCAAGAACTAAACGCATCAGAAAAAGATACTCAAAAGCAAAACAGTCAAACAACGGCAACGCCAACTAAATCACCAGTAACCCATCCAGGATTTTTTAGTGTATTACAAAGCATTTTAGCGGCACTCATTGGGGTACAAAGTGAAGAAAAGCGTAAACAGGATTTTGAGTCTGGTCATTTAGGTATCTATTTGTTTGCAGGTCTGGTGATGGTGATTATTTTTATTTTGGTATTGGTAAGTAGTCGTCCCTGAAAAACAGCTTAACACTCTGAAATTTAATAAAAAATCTCTAATTAATAACTCACTTTTCGACCAGAAATGTTAAAATACGCCATCACTTCCTGGTCGAA